>NZ_JBXWSK010000158.1:0-1053 GCF_059613385.1 Ruegeria sp. BHSA162 | reverse complement strand
TCGATCCCGAGATCGCTGCGAACAACCCGCAGGCCCCAAGCGAAGCCATCGCCAGACCGCCGCGTATCCAGCCGAGACAGGCATAGGCGAAGTCGCTGAGCCGTCGGGCGATACCCGACTTGTTGATCAGGTCTCCGGTCAGGATGAACAGGGGCATGGCCAGCAGCGCGAAGCCCTTGTTGAACACGTTCAAAAGCTCGGCGCCCATGTTGTCGAGCGTCAGGCCCAGAACAAACGAGCAGCCGATCACCCAGTAGCCGATGACCAGAAGGACCGGTACGCCCAACATGAACAGGAATGTCACGCCGAGCGAAATCAAAGTAACCCAAGTTCCGTCTGCCATCAGTCTGCCCCGATCACGGCCTGCTTGATCAGCGGCTCGCCTGTTTTGAAGTTGCGCAGATCGTCCGCCAGGTTCTGGAACACTCGGCCGACCATAAGAAAGAATGACAAAGGTGCCGCCAGCAGGAACCACCACTGCATGATGTTGTCCGTGCCCAGAACGATCTGGAAGTTGGACGCTGACAAGGCCACCAGCCGCGACGTGGTCACGATGACTATGACCGCGAAGATGAACCATAGCACCGCGTCCAGGATCAGGCAGGCCAACTGCCCGCCACGTGGCATCGCGGTCCGGAATTCGCTGAAGCTCAGATGCGTTCTGAGGCGCACGTTGTAGGAGGCCCCAAACCACGCCATCACCATGAACAGCAAGGGTGGAATCGTTGTGGACCAGGGTTCCTGGTCATTGAAGACGAACCTGTCGATCACGCCCCAGAAGATGATCAGCGCAATGGCGAGATAGGAATACACCATCACGGATCGTTCCAGATGGCGCTCGATGAAGGGAACCTTGCGATAGATCAGCATGACCAGAAGCCCACCCAGCGCAGCGACGACGGCGCCGACAACCCACGCTGCGTCGGACTCCAACGCTGATTGAATTTCAAAGGAATCCTGGCTGAGAAAGGCGCTGAATATCGCGCCGATGTCTGCCCAAAATGACATGAACCCCGTCCTCCCAGTCGGTCTTCGGTTGAACCGGCCCACGCG
>NZ_JBXWSK010000157.1:0-1087 GCF_059613385.1 Ruegeria sp. BHSA162 | reverse complement strand
GTCTTCGGGGCCAACGTGGTTGTTCGGGGCACTGACGGGTCGCGTATCGATGCGGTCACGACGCGACTGGCCAAGGAGCTTGGCCTGTGACGGTAGACTGGGCGGCAGTGGTCGATGGCACCTGGCCCGCCGCACGGTATGAGCAATTGGGTCCGTTTCTGCTGCGCGAAGGGCAGGGCGGTGGATCACGCGTATCGGCGGCCAGCCGTACCGGCCCGGTCACAGCGACCGACATCGAGGCGGCCGAGGCGGTCATGCTTGCGATGGGCCAAAAGCGCATCTTCTGCCTGCGCCCCCACGACGCGGACCTGGACGAAATACTGGCGCAACGCGGATACGAGGTCCTGGACCCGGTCAACATCTATGCCTGCCCGGTCTCACAGCTGACGGACCAGCCGGTCCCGCCGGTCACGGTGTTCTGCCTGTGGGAGCCGTTGGCAATCATGCGCGAAATCTGGGCCCAAGGTGGCATCGGGCCTGCCCGGCTGGCCGTGATGGAACGGGCAACAGGTCCGAAAACCGGACTGTTGCTGCGTCACCGCGATCAACCGGCCGGCACCGCTTATGTCGCCATACATGATGGTATCGCCATGCTGCACGCGCTTGAGATCGTACCCGCCCACCGACGGCAGGGGCTGGGCCAATGGGCAATGCGCGCCGCGGCCTTTTGGGCGCTGGACAATGGCGCGCATACCCTTAGCGTGATCTGCACCAAGGCCAATACCGGCGCCAACGCGCTCTACCACTCTCTGGGGATGGAACGCGTCGGAGAGTATCACTATCGCCAGCTGGTCTGAGAGGAGACAGACGTGACCGATCGAGACATGCCCACCGCGCTTGACCTGCCAATGGTGGATCCGCTGCCGCCCGAGACGCAGAAATACTTCGATATCTGCGTCGAGAAGCTGGGCATGGTCCCGAACGTACTCAAGGCAAACGCCTTTGACATCGACAAGCTGAACGCGTTCACGGGCATGTACAATGACCTGATGTTGGCGGACAGCGGGCTCAGCAAGCTGGAACGTGAGATGATCGCAGTCGTGGTCTCGTCGATCAATCGGTGCTTCTATTGCCTGGTGGCCCATGG
>NZ_JBXWSK010000156.1:0-1181 GCF_059613385.1 Ruegeria sp. BHSA162 | reverse complement strand
ATGGCAAAGGAAAAGTTTGAGCGTAATAAGCCGCACGTCAACATTGGCACGATTGGCCACGTTGACCACGGCAAGACGACGCTGACCGCAGCAATCACCAAGTATTTCGGCGACTTCAAGGCGTATGACCAGATTGACGGTGCGCCGGAAGAGAAAGCGCGCGGCATCACCATCTCGACCGCCCACGTGGAATACGAGACCGACAACCGCCACTATGCGCATGTCGACTGCCCCGGCCACGCTGACTATGTGAAGAACATGATCACCGGTGCGGCGCAGATGGACGGCGCGATCCTGGTTGTGAACGCAGCTGACGGCCCGATGCCGCAGACCCGCGAGCACATCCTGCTGGGCCGCCAGGTTGGCATCCCGAAGATGGTCGTGTTCCTGAACAAGGTTGACCAGGTTGACGACGAAGAGCTGCTGGAACTGGTTGAGATGGAAGTTCGCGAACTGCTGTCCAGCTACGACTACCCCGGCGACGACATTCCGATCATCGCAGGTTCGGCTCTGGCCGCGATGGAAGGCCGCGACCCGGAAATCGGCGAGAACAAGATCCGCGAACTGATGGCGGCCGTTGACGAGTACATCGACACGCCCGAGCGCGCTGTTGACCAGCCGTTCCTGATGCCGATCGAAGACGTGTTCTCGATCTCGGGCCGCGGTACCGTTGTGACCGGTCGTGTCGAGCGTGGTGTGATCAACGTTGGCGACGAGATCGAAATCGTCGGCATCCGCGACACGCAGAAGACCACCTGCACCGGTGTCGAGATGTTCCGCAAGCTGCTGGACCGCGGTGAAGCCGGCGACAACATCGGCGCCCTGCTGCGTGGTGTTGACCGTGACGGCGTCGAGCGTGGCCAGGTTCTGTGTAAGCCGGGCTCGGTGACTCCGCACACCAAGTTCGAAGCCGAAGCCTACATCCTGACCAAGGAAGAAGGCGGCCGTCACACTCCGTTCTTCGCGAACTACCGTCCGCAGTTCTACTTCCGTACGACTGACGTGACCGGCACAGTGACCCTGGCCGAAGGCACCGAGATGGTCATGCCCGGCGACAACGTGTCGTTCGGCGTTGAGCTGATCGCCCCGATCGCCATGGAAAACGGTCTGCGCTTCGCCATCCGCGAAGGCGGCCGCACCGTCGGCGCAGGCGTCGTGTCCAAAATCATCGAGTAAGGCGC
>NZ_JBXWSK010000155.1:0-1128 GCF_059613385.1 Ruegeria sp. BHSA162 | reverse complement strand
GGATCAGGTTATCATGCCGAACCCGAATTCCTCTGGCACGGGGTTCCTTGATGTGTCCAGCTGGCTTCAAATGTTTGGCGAAGAAGGTGGCTGGGAATACATGGATGCGCTGCACGAGAATATTGCGCGCTACACCCATTCCGGCTCGAAGCCTTGCAAACTGGCGGCGGCGGGCGAGATCCCGATTGGTATTTCTTTTGCGTTCCGTGGGGCGAAATCCAAAGCTGATGGCGCACCGCTGGAAATCATTGTGCCTTCGGAAGGCGTCGGCTGGGACATGGAAGCAACCGCGATTGTGGCCGGCACTGCAAATCTGGAAGCCGCGCAGAAGCTGGTGGACTTCACCGTCACCAAAGAGGCCAACGAGATGTACAATACCGGCTATGCGGTCGTGGCGTATCCCGGCGTTGCAAAACCGGTTGAACACTTCCCAGAGGGTCTTCTGGATGCGATGATCAACAATGATTTCGAATATGCCGCCAACAATCGCGCGGCAATCCTGAAGGAATGGCAGTCTCGCTATGACGGAAAGTCTGAAGCGAAGTAATTCCATTGGCAGGAGGGGCTTTTGTGCCTCTCCTGCCCGCCACTCTCTTGTTCCCACCAACACAACCAACTCACCCGGCGCGCACCGGCCAGGATCGGTCGTGCCCGAGGTGCAGATGTGAGGACCTCTCCCGTGCTTCAGAAAACACCACCCGGTGAACTGTATCTCAGCATCCAGAATTTGTGGAAAGCGTTCGGCAGCTTTCTGGCACTCAAGGACATCTCTCTTGAAATCAAAGAAGGTGAATTCATTTGTTTCCTCGGCCCGTCCGGCTGCGGCAAGACCACCTTGTTGCGGGCGATTGCAGGGCTGGATCTGCAGACCAAGGGTACGATTATGCAGGATGGCAAGGACGTCTCCAACCTGCCTCCGTCCGAGCGCGATTTCGGGATTGTGTTCCAGTCCTATGCGCTGTTCCCGAACCTGACGATCGAAAAGAACATCGCATTTGGCCTTGAAAACACGGGCCGCAGCAAGTCGGATATCGCGGTTCGGGTGAGCGAGCTGCTGAACCTTGTTGGTCTGCCGGATCAGGGCAGGAAATACCCGGCGCAATTGTCCGGTGGCCAGCAGCAGAGGAT
>NZ_JBXWSK010000154.1:0-1502 GCF_059613385.1 Ruegeria sp. BHSA162 | reverse complement strand
TAAAGCGACTGGTATAAGGCCGCCTGTTCTGCCCATCCCATCGGCTGTGAGCGGGTCAGCCAAATGGTCAGAGATACGGCCAACACGGCCGCGGCAGCCGCGACGCCCAACAGGCGCCAGGGCCCCGCCAAAGCCGGAACCCTAGGCGGCAGTTCAACTTGTGGCGCTGCGGCGGGAATGTCTCGGAACACCTCGCGAACCACCGGCGCGATCGGATCCAGATCCATCAGGCGCTGCTCCAGTTCCGGATCGTTCTCAACAGCGGCCTCGATGGCATCGCTTTCCTCAGACCCCAATGAGCCTTGCAGATAGGCCTTTAGCGTATCGTCGGAAAAGGTCATGAGTCCCTCCGTCGGTCGGACGCAGCGGCATCCTGCGGCATCGCAGCTTGCAGTTTCTTGCGGGCATTGGAAAGCCGGCTCATGATCGTACCAATCGGAACCTCCAGCAACGCGGCGGCCTCGCGATAACTGTAGCCCTCGACAAAGACCAGCATGACCGTTTCGCGTTGCGCCTCGGACAGTTGCATCACCTGTGTAAACACTTCCCGCGCAAAAATATTCATTTCGGCGTCGGTACCCGGCGCGATCAATTCGGCGTCCGGCGTTGCGGCCAACCCCTGGGACTTGCGCACGGTCCGCGCCCGCAGCTCGTTCAACCAGATTGACCGGCAGATCGTCATCAGCCACGAATCCAACCGATCAGTATGCGTAACCTGATGGCTTCGCTCCAACGCGCGCAGGCAAGTGGCCTGGGTCAGGTCGTCGGCAACATCCTGCGCCCCCGACAGAGCCAGCGCAAACCGCCAGACGCGTCTGGAATACGCCCCAATCGCCTGACGCACGGCCTGTTCCGAACTGTTGAGGTCATCACTGGGCACTTGGTCGATCCATGTTTCGGCACGCATCCCGCGACGCCAGAACTGGCACAGACAGAGAAGAATTGAAAACGCTTTCTTTCCGGTCGCTTGGCGTCAGCGTCCGATCGCTTCCTCGGACGCTCGCTTGGCAGCCACCAGTGCCAACAATTGGTCCTTGGTTCGTCCGATATGCGCGGACAGAAGCGCACATGCCTGCTCGACCTGTCCATCCCGGGCAAGGCGCAGCAATTCGCGATGCTCTTTGCGGGCCGGTTCGCGTTGTTGCATTACACTGAGATGCATTCGGATGTACCGGTCCGACTGCAGGCTCACGCGATGCAGCAGCTCGTTGGTCAGGCTTCGGTTCGCGGCCGCATAGAGGGCCGAATGGTACTGGTAGTTCAGCGCGCCCCACCGGCTGACGTCGTTGGCGTCGTACGACGCCTCCATCTGCTCCAGCAGTTGTTCGCAGCGCGCAAAGTCAGATTGGGTCATCTGCGGAATTGCCCGACGGAACAGGTCGGTCTCCAACAGCGACCGCAGGTCGAAGATCTCGCCGATCTCGGACAGGGAATGGCGCGTGACCCGCGCACCGCGATTGTTCGTCAGCTGAACCAGTCCTTCGGCATCAAGCTGTTTCAGC
>NZ_JBXWSK010000153.1:0-1539 GCF_059613385.1 Ruegeria sp. BHSA162 | reverse complement strand
GTCCGACCTCACGTCGGCCCGCCACGTTCAAGAGGCACCTCCATGCTTGCCAACCTGATCTTCTATATCGGACTCTCTGTCTCGCTCGGGATTGGCTTTGTCTATTTCCGCGACCTCGGTGACGTTTCCCAGATGTTGCTGAAGGTAAAGCGAGAAAACATGATCCGCTTCATTCGCAACGAATATCGGTTGATCGGGCTTGGCCTTGCGGCTTTTGCGGTTGCGACCATAGCCCACTTTGCGCTCGGTGCCGGCATCGGCGCGATCTGGTGGGTGGGCGCGGCTCTGGCATTGGTTCTGTATGGCTTTCCCTATGTGTGGGTCCATTTGGGGTTGAGAAACCAGCTCAACACAGCCCGGTATTACAGCATTGCCGAAGCGGAACGGTTCGTCGGACCGACCGCGCCCGTGATCGTGATGACAAACGGCGATCACGCACGGGCCCATCCTGACGCCCAGATCATGCGGCCCCACCTGGCCGGCGACGCCAAGGGGCTTGGGGGCGAAGACATCGTCATGACCTATTGTGCAATGGCCAATCTTGGCCAGGGTTACAGGCCATCCATCGAAGGAAAGCGGCTGAATCTTCAAGTTCTAGCGCAACATGGCAACAACCTGATCCTGCGGGACGACGACACCGGGGAACCGATCCAACACATCTATGGGTTCCGAGAAGCGGATCGGAACACCGCGTCGGACGGTCCCGCCTGCCCATTGCGCCCGGAAGCTCAAATGGAGCCATGGCCAACATTCCGCATGACATTCCGTGGCTTCAGGAAAGCCTACCCGGACGGTGAGGTCTTTCTGAACAAGCCGTCAAGCAACCCGTTCCTGAGACTGCTGGACATGGTGCTTGAGATCGTTTTCGGATGGGGGATCGCCAGGCAGCATCAAGAGGCTGACCCCGTCATGGACAACATGGAGCGCGCGCCCGACACACGCCTGCCCAACAAGACACCTGTTTGGGGCGTGACCATCGGGTCGGATGCCGTCTGTTGGACCGACGACTTCGTGGTTGACCAGAACTGGCTGGTGAACACACAAGTCGGCGGGCGTGATCTCGTGGTGCAATTAGACCCGCATTTCGAAAGCCTCGGGGTCTGGTACAACGACAGCGAAAAACCAGTAAAGCGATGTGACTTTTGGGGAAATAGCGATCAGGGGCAACTCACGCGGGTTGAAACCTTGCGTGCCGGTTTGTTCTGGCACGTCTGGGCAGAGTTCTTTCCCAACACAGATGTCAATCGCATCGGCGGTAGCGCGAAGTTGAGTTAGGCGGATTGGCTCATCGGGCGTGAAGGTGTGGCGCCACAGTGGAGCGCTTTCGGAGAAGCGCTCCCAAAGCGCATCTGCTTCGCGTCCCAAGACATTACCCTATACCCTATCGGTAAAGGACTAGCCTTGGCCCACAGCTTGGATTTTGTGGATTGTTTTGTTGGACTGTTTTGGTTGCGGGAGCAGGATTTGAACCTGCGACCTTCAGGTTATGAGCCTGACGAGCTACCGGGCTGCTCCATCCCGCGACACTTTGGGTTGGTC
>NZ_JBXWSK010000152.1:0-1401 GCF_059613385.1 Ruegeria sp. BHSA162 | reverse complement strand
TAAGCGGGACAAGGACGAAGCCGCTCGCGCGGCATTGGAGCCTGTGGCAGGCGTTTTGCATTGATCTGACCCCTGTGCATTTGGGAATGGGCGCGGCTGTCTGACGATTGGGACCTCTCAATCGAAAGACAGGAGGTTCCCATGGCGGAGGAGAGAACAACGCCGCTGCGCGAGCGGATGATCGAGGACATGCGGATCAAGGGGCTGGGTGACAAGTCTCAGAAGTCGCACATCCGGGCGATCAAGGACTTCGCAGCGTTTCTGGGACGGTCGCCGGACACCGCGACGCCGGACGATCTGCGCGCCTACCAGCTTCACATGACCGACTGCGGTGTCACGCCGCCGACCTACAACGCCCGCATCATTGCGCTGAGGTTCTTCTTCGAGACGACCTGCGGGCGGGGCGAGATGAAGCGGCACATGCAGTTCCGCACCCAGCCGCGCAAGCTCCCCGTGGTGTTCAGCGCCGAGGAAGTAGCGGCACTGCTGCGGGTCGCGCCAGGACCGGGGCTGAAGTACCGGGCGGCGCTGAGCATCTCCTATGGTGCCGGGCTCAGGGCCTCGGAAGTCTGCAATCTCAAGGTCAGCGATATCGACAGCGACCGGATGCTGATTCATGTCGAACAGGGCAAGGGGCGGAAGGACCGGAAGGTCATGCTGTCGCCGGGATTGCTGAACCTGCTGCGCGAGTATTGGCGCGAGGCGCGGCCTGAGGGCTGGTTGTTTCCGGGCAAGCCCAAGATCAACCCCCTCTCGTCGCGCCAACTCCACCGCGCCTTCAGCTCGGCAAAGCACATCGCGGGGATCAAGAAGCCGGGCAGCACGCTGCACACGCTGCGGCATAGCTTCGCGACGCACCTTCTGGAGGCCGGTACGGATGTGCGGGTGATCCAGGTCCTGCTCGGGCATGCCAAACTCGAAACAACGGAGCGCTACACACATGTCGCCACGAAGCTGATCCGTGACACGGCGAGCCCCTACGAGACGCTGGCCAAGCTGCAGGATCGAAGCCGGGAGTAGCGGACCAGGGTGGTGCCCCGCCCGCGGCTTGAGATCGCTGACATCTTTCGCGCCCATGGTCCCGCATGGCGGCGAGCCAATGCCGGGCATGTCAGCCTCACCCAACTCAGGGTGATGTCGGCGATTGAAGCCTGCCGGACCGAGGCGCTCGGCGGGCATGTGGCAGCCTGCGCCAAATGCGGTCACCGGCATGTCGCGTACAATTCCTGCAAGAACCGGCACTGCCCGAAGTGCCAAGGGCCGGCCGCGCGCGACTGGATGGCAGCACGGGCCGATGACCTACTGCCGGTGGAGTATTTCCATGTGGTCTTCACCCTGCCGGCGGAGATCGCACGGATCGCCTACTGGAACAAGACGGCGGTCTACGGCCTGCTTTTCCGA
>NZ_JBXWSK010000151.1:0-1694 GCF_059613385.1 Ruegeria sp. BHSA162 | reverse complement strand
TTCAAGCTGACCCGCGCCGCCGCTCTTAGCGAGTGGCGTCAGCTTTGTTCCGGATAGGTTCGCGGTTTCCGCGGCAAACTGAGACTGGTTCGAATTCGTCTGACAGCACCCCTTGCCGAATGGCCGCGTCATTCTCCCCAAGGGTGCCGTGGCCGAAACCGTCGGACATCTTTGCGATATGTCGACCATGCCAAACGGAGGCGAACGTGCCTGGCTTGAGGCTGATATCGCGGAAATGGCGCGCATGTTCGCGGATCTGATGCAGTCGGATTACCTGCGTCTGCGGCTGGACAGGATCCAAACCAACGCTTGTCGCAAGTTCCACATCGACGCGGTTATGGCACGCATTCGCTTCGCCGAACCAAAGTAGCTGAGATCTACCGCAAGACAGGAAATCTCCGCGCGGTCCAACTTCTGCTTGGGCACACAAAGGTCGATAGCACCGTGCGATACCTGGGCGTTGAATTGGAAGACGCGCTAAGCATTGCAGAGCGCATAGACATCTGAGACAGTTTGGCGAGCGGCGCTGTCGGTCGCCAATCCATAGTGGTTCTAGTTCTTTTACGCAGGAGTGGGACGTAGCGTGCCCTGAGCGGAAGTGTCAAAATCTTGTTGCGTACGCTCGCAGCACAGTTTTCTCGGCTCAGGCGCAATTTACAGGGTGCGGGACCGAGCGGCCATTTGATCACGCCGCGAGTACTTGTGCAGAAGCGGCGCGAAAATCGCTGCGTTGCAGCCAATGTTATCAGGCCAGTCATTCATAGTCACGGGGAAGCCTTGATCACATACTCCTCTTTCGCCGCACTCAGGCCAGACAATTTCTTTCGGTAGTTCACCAAGGATCTTGGTCACCGGCAGTTTCAAAAACTATCTGCCCTAGTGGTGCTAGCGTTGCGACGAGGGAAACTTCCTTGACTCTATGCTGGCTAAGGACCACAAAAAGTGCATTGGTGAAAATTACTCGTCGCCGCGATGCTGCCGGTTTCGATGATCCAATGGCCTTCAGACTAACTGTAGCATGTACCCCAGCAAAGGAACGGGTTTCGCTGGGGTCTTCGTGATGAGCTAGTTCCTCGCAAGCATACACAACTGTCACCTGACAAGTCCCAGTCGTCGAGTGACCCATGAAAGAAAGCGCCGTATGAACAACACATGGCTCATAAATTGCGTGCTTGATGCCCGATAGATCAGGTCTCAGGCTTCGCTTCAATCTGTCATTCATCGTGTTTTCGAACCGCGTTTTTTGTTTGATCCCGACACTCTTGTTGTTGCTCACAGGGACGCAGCTTCCTGCCCAAGTCTCAGGCAATGCCGACGGAATGGTTTGTGAGGAAGGTTTCGAAAACAAAAACGGATCGTGTCAAAGAGCAAACGCACCTGAAAATGCGCATCTGACCGGCAGTTCCTATGGTCCAGTTTGGGAATGCAACCATGGATTCCAGCGTGTTGGAGATCTTTGTGAGGAAATAGCAGTTCCTAAAAACGCATATCTTGCATCGACCGGAGATCGATGGGAGTGCAATCGGCTCTTCCGACAAGTCGGAGAAAAATGCGAAGAATTGATTGCGCCTCAAAATGGGTACGTCGAAACCCGGTTTGGCGCACAGGAAGTACACTGTGACTGGGGATTTCGTAAGGAAGACCAGGATTGTGTTGCGATTAGTGTCCCCAGCAACGGCCGCCTGACTGACAAA
>NZ_JBXWSK010000150.1:0-1817 GCF_059613385.1 Ruegeria sp. BHSA162 | reverse complement strand
AGGCGGCGTATTCGCTTGCGAATGCGCGTTCCCGCACGGTTGTGTCACCCCTTGCGGGGTTTCACATCAATCAACGTTGTCCAACTCAAGGTCAGTGTATGCTTTTGGTGATTTGTCTTTCTGTTACTGGATCAAATCAAGCCTATCGGGCGATTAGTACCGGTCAACTGAACGCATTGCTGCGCTTACATCTCCGGCCTATTGACGTGGTGGTCTTCCACGGCCCTCAGGGAGACCTTGTTTTGAGGGGGGCTTCCCGCTTAGATGCCTTCAGCGGTTATCCTGTCCGATCATAGCTACCCTGCACTGCCGTTGGCACGACAACAGGTCCACCAGTGGATCGTTCACCCCGGTCCTCTCGTACTAGGGGCAACTCCTCTCAAGTCTCCTACACCCACGGCAGATAGGGACCGAACTGTCTCACGACGTTCTAAACCCAGCTCACGTACCTCTTTAAACGGCGAACAGCCGTACCCTTGGGACCTGCTCCAGCCCCAGGATGAGATGAGCCGACATCGAGGTGCCAAACACTGCCGTCGATATGGACTCTTGGGCAGTATCAGCCTGTTATCCCCGGCGTACCTTTTATCCGTTGAGCGATGGCCCTTCCACTCGGGACCACCGGATCACTATGGCCGTCTTTCGACTCTGCTCGACTTGTCAGTCTCGCAGTCAGGCTGGCTTCTGCCATTGCACTCAACGAGCGATTTCCGACCGCTCTGAGCCAACCTTCGCGCGCCTCCGTTACGCTTTAGGAGGCGACCGCCCCAGTCAAACTACCCGCCACGCAGGGTCCCGGATCCGGATAACGGACCGCGGTTAGACATCAAGAATGCAAAGGGTGGTATCTCAAGGGAGGCTCCACAGGAACTGGCGTCCCTGCTTCGAAGCCTACCACCTATCCTGCACATTGCAGTCCTGATGCCAGTGCGAAGCTGTAGTAAAGGTGCACGGGGTCTTTCCGTCTAACCGCGGGAAGCCTGCATCTTGACAGGCAATTCAATTTCGCTGAGTCGATGTTGGAGACAGCGGGGAAGTCGTTACGCCATTCGTGCAGGTCGGAACTTACCCGACAAGGAATTTCGCTACCTTAGGACCGTTATAGTTACGGCCGCCGTTTACCTGGGCTTCAATTCAAGGCTCTCACCTCTCCTTTTAACCTTCAGGCACCGGGCAGGCGTCAGACCCTATACGTCGTCTTGCGACTTCGCAGAGCCCTGTGTTTTTAATAAACAGTCGCCACCCCCTGGTTTGTGCCCCCAGCCCCTAGTTGCCTAGGAACCGGGCCTCCTTCTCGCGAACTTACGGAGGTATTTTGCCGAGTTCCTTCAACATCGTTCTCTCAAGCGCCTTGGTATGCTCTACCAGTCCACCTGTGTCGGTTTAGGGTACGGTCTGATGGAGGGCTATTTCCAGGAACCACTCAGCAGCCCAATCAATCCGATAAGATTGAACTACACCTGTGATCCGTCACATCCTCCTGGCCCAGGAATATTAACCTGGTTCCCATCGCCTACGCCTTTCGGCCTCGGCTTAGGGGCCGGCTTACCCTGCTCAGATTAGCTTTAAGCAGGAACCCTTGGACTTTCGGCGAGAGTGTCTCTCACACTCTTTGTCGCTACTCATGTCATCATTCTCACTAGTGATCTCTCCACCGGATCCCTCACAGGCCGGCTTCATCGAAAGATCCTCGCCTCCAATATCCCCGAAGGGATCAAGGAGGCATGGATCTATGTCACACTACGCTCTGCTACCATGCCTTACGGCATCCTAAGCTTCGGCTCATGGCTTGAGCCCCGTTACATCTTCGCCGCAGG
>NZ_JBXWSK010000149.1:0-2034 GCF_059613385.1 Ruegeria sp. BHSA162 | reverse complement strand
GTGGTCGAGGACATCCCGGCAAATTGACAGCGCCGGACCGATCCGCTAGGTCGCGCGCCTCAGCAGAATTCTAGGTGCATCATGGGACGCAAACGCAAGGGTCGTGACATTTCCGGTTGGCTGGTGGTCGACAAGCCGGCAGGCATGACCTCGACCGCCGTGGTCAACAAGGTCCGCTGGGCGCTGGACGCCAAAAAGGCGGGCCATGCCGGCACGCTCGACCCCGAAGCCACCGGCGTTCTGGCCGTCGCTTTGGGCGAGGCCACCAAGACCGTTCCCTACATCACCGATGCGCTCAAGGCCTATACCTTTACCATGCGGCTGGGTCAGGCCACCAATACCGACGATGCCGAGGGCGAAGTGATCGCGGAAAGCGACCTGCGCCCCACCGATGACGAGATCAAGCAGGCCCTGCTGCCCTTCGTGGGCGAGATCATGCAGGTGCCGCCCAAGTTCTCGGCGGTCAAGATCGACGGTCAGCGCGCCTACAAGCTGGCCCGCGACGGCGAGGATGTCGAACTGGCCGCCCGGCCCCTGTGGATCGAGGAACTGGTGCTGGTCGACCGGCCCGACCCCGACCATGTCGTGCTGGAAATGACCTGCGGCAAGGGTGGCTATGTCCGCTCGATCGCCCGCGACCTGGGTGCGGCGCTGGGCTGCCATGGCCACGTCAAGGAGCTGCGCCGGATCTGGTCCGGTCCGTTCGAGGCCGAGGACGGCCTGAGCATCGAGCAGATCGACGAGATGGCGAAAACCCCGGCGCTGGATGAGCACCTGCGCCCGCTGGAAGAAGGGCTGGCCGACCTGCCCGAGCTGAAATGCACCCCCGAAGGCGCCACCCGCCTACGCAACGGCAACCCCGGCATGGTTCTAGCCGGCGACGTGGAATACGGCGACGAGGCCTGGGCATCGTTCGACGGCAAGGCCGTGGCGGTGGGGGTCTACAAATCCGGTGAACTGCACCCCAGCCGGGTGTTCGCCGGTTAGGTCCCGTGCTAAGCGAAGGCGCATGATCACCCGGTCCCACACCAAGGGCGACGCGCCCTCGACAGCCGTCTATTCCGACTGCGAACGCTATCGCTACAGCCTGACCCGCATCTGGGATCCGGCCGGGCGCCGGGCGCTGTTCGTGATGCTGAACCCTTCGACCGCGACCGAGGTGCAGAATGACCCGACCGTCGAGCGTTGCGAGCGGCGCGCGCGGGCCTTGGGGTTCGGGGCGTTCCAGGTGACCAACATCTTTGCCTGGCGCGACACCGACCCGCGCAAGATGCGCGCGGCGGCCGACCCGGTGGGGCCCGAGAACGACGCTGCCATTCTGGCCGGCGTGGACTGGGCCGATCAGGTGATCGCCGCCTGGGGCACCCATGGCGCGCATCTGGATCGCGGCCCGGCGGTCGAGCGCCTGCTGCGCGGCACCGGCCAGCCGCTGTTCCACCTGGGGCTCAGCAAGGCAGGCCACCCCAAGCATCCGCTCTACATCGCGTATACCCAGCAACCCGAACCGTGGAACCGGTGACAAAGGGTTAACCACAGACTCAGGTTGGCTTTGACCAACCCTCTGGCGACATGGGATATTTCACACTCGGGGCGGCACGCTTTCGGAGGGTTCCCATGTTTCTGCTCGGATTGTTCGGCCTGGCCGCAATGGGCGGCGCAGCATGCGCGATCAGCGACGTATTCTCGGGGGATGAGGACGAGGACAACGACGATGTCATCGAAGAAGATGCCGTCGAAGACATTCCCGAAGGAAATCTGCTTGAGATTGACGATTCTTTCGAAGACCCGGCCGAGGCCGAGGATGCGTCCACCGGAACCATACTGTCGGACGTGGACGGAAACCTGGTCATCGCCGGCGGACCGGGCGTGGACAATCTGAGCGGGGTCGAGGGCAACGATCAGATCAACGGCTATGACGGCGATGACATTATCGATGGTGGCGCCGGAAATGATACGTTGTTCGGCGCTGACGGGGATGACACGCTAAACGGAAACACTGGCAATGATGTTCTGCACGGTGGCAACGGTCACGAT
>NZ_JBXWSK010000148.1:0-2136 GCF_059613385.1 Ruegeria sp. BHSA162 | reverse complement strand
CGCGGCTGGCAGGGGCCCGGAGGATCGTGGCCGTCGACATGACCGAGGAAAAGCTGGAAATCGCCAAGGAATTCGGCGCCACGCATGGGGTTCTGGCCACGCTGAAAGAACCGTGGAGAGCAGCCTACAAGGCCCTTGGCGGTCGCGGGGCCGATGCCGTTCTGATCACCGTCGGTGCGATCCCCGCCTATGATCAGGCGCCCCGCTATCTGGGTCGCGGTGGCAAGGCGGTGATGATCGGTATGCCGCATTCCGGCGCGCAATCCAGCTATGAGCCGGTCATTCTGGCGGCTTTGGGTCAGGGCATGGTCGGGTCGAAGATGGGCGACGTGGTGATCCAGCGCGATATTCCGTGGATGATCGATCTGTATGAACAGGGACGTCTGAAGCTGGACGAGCTGATCTCGGGTCGCTGGACGCTGGAACAGATCAACGAGGCCATCGAGGACACCAAGACCGGTTCGGCCAAGCGCAACGTGATCGTATTCGACCGGGGCTGACGGCCCCGGACCACCGGCGGGAGGAGACCGGATGAAACTGCAGGATCTCGACATCATCGTGACCGCTCCGCCCGCGCCGGGCTGGGGCGGGCGCTATTGGATTCTGGTGAAACTCACCACCGATACCGGCATCACCGGCTGGGGCGAGTGTTATGCCTCCTCGGTCGGTCCCGAGGCAATGAAACACGTCATCCGTGACGTCTTCGACCGCCACATAGCCGGCGAAAACCCCGAGAATATCGAGCTGATGTTCCGCCGCGCCTATTCCAGCGGCTTCACCCAGCGCCCCGACCTGACGGTGATGGGCGCATTTTCGGGGCTGGAAATCGCGTGTTGGGACATTCTGGGCAAGGACCGGGACCGCCCGGTATACGCTCTGATCGGCGGCCGGATGAACGACCGCATCCGCGCCTACACCTATCTCTACCCGCTGCCCCAACACAACTTGACCGATTTCTGGACCTCGCCCGAACAGGCCGGGGAAAGCGCCGCCGAAATGGTCCGGCGCGGCTTCACCGCGGTCAAGTTCGACCCCGCCGGCCCCTACACGATGCGTGGAGGGCATATGCCGGCCATGTCCGACATCTCGATGTCGGTGGCCTTCTGCAAGGCGATCCGTGACGCCGTGGGCGACAAGGCCGACCTGCTGTTCGGCACCCATGGCCAGTTCAACACCGCGGGCGCCATCCGTCTTGGGCAGGCAATCGAGCCTTATTCGCCGCTGTGGTTCGAAGAGCCCACCCCCCCGGACATGATCGAGGACATGGCGCGCGTCGCCCGCAGTGTCCGCATCCCCGTGGCCACGGGCGAGCGGATGACCACCAAGGCCGAATTCGGCGCGGTTCTGCGCGCCGGCGCGGCCGAGATCCTGCAGCCCGCCTTGGGCCGGGCCGGTGGTATCTGGGAGATGAAGAAGGTCGCCGCCATGGCCGAGGTCTTCAATGCGCAGATGGCGCCGCATCTCTATGCCGGGCCGGTGGAATGGGCCGCGAACATCCATCTCGCGGCCTCGATCCCGAACCTTTTGCTGCTCGAGACCATCGAAACGCCGTTTCATGACCAGCTGATCAAGGGCTCGATCCGGGTCGATAACGGCTTTGTCGAGCCGCCTTCGGCCCCCGGCCTGGGCATCGAGGTCGACGAGGAACTGGCCCGTGCCCACCCCTATTCCGGCGACGGTCTGCACCTGCAGATGCAGGAAGCCCCCTGCGACTATGTCAACGGCAATGCGTTTCAGGGCGGGGCCCCGGCAACCGAGGGATGACAATTTCAGACAAGTTGGTGCATACTGCGTCTACCCCTTATTTCCATCCCCAAGGTACCACGTGACTTTCACTGACGCCGAATTGACGACCCCACAATCCGAATTGCCCTCGGAAATGGAGGAAAGCGCCGCGCAAGCAGCGGCTTTCCTCAAGACGCTGGCGCATCAGGGCCGCTTGATGATCCTGTGCCATCTCGCGGCCGGAGAACGCTCGGTGGGCGAGCTTGAAGCCTTGCTCAAGTTGCGCCAGGCCGCGGTCAGCCAGATGCTGGCGCGTCTGCGAACCGAAGGCCTGGTTTCAACCCGCCGAGAGGGCAAGACGATCTACTATTCGCTGCGCGACGGCAAAGCCAAGCAGGTGATCGAGTTGAT
>NZ_JBXWSK010000147.1:0-2118 GCF_059613385.1 Ruegeria sp. BHSA162 | reverse complement strand
TCGCGGGGATGGTCACCATCGCTGCGGCGCCGGATTTCACCGAGGACGGCTATTGGGCCTCGTTCAGCGACGAACAGAAACAGGCGCTGGAGACGGTCGGGCATGTTGAACTGCCCTCGGACTACATGGAGCCCTACATCATCACCAAGCGGATGATCGAGGATGGGCGGACGCGGCTGGTGTTGCGGTCGCCCTTGAACCTGCCGTTTCCGGTGCGGTTCCTGCAAGGCACGGCGGATACGGCGGTTTCCACCGAGACGGCGGTACGGCTGCTCGACCATGCCAGCGGTCCGGACATGCGGCTGTTGTTGGTCAAGGATGCCGACCACCGGTTCTCGGACGGGCCGTGTCTGGGGCTGATCGAAGATGCGGTTCGCGACGTGATGGGGGGCAACTGATGCGGCGGCTGGGGCGGTTTCTCGGGCGGGCCTTGCTGGCGTTGGTGGTGGTCGGCGGGCTGATCTACTGGTTGGGCCCGCGCGAAGAGGTGGATCTGCACCCGCGGTTCGATCCGCGCAAGTTCGGCGAGGGGATTCAGGTCTATTTCGAAAGCATCGAGTCCGCCTATGACGATATCGTGCCGGGTGTCGAAAAGCGGGTGATCTGGCGGGACGGATTCAAGGAACGGCGCACACCCTATTCTGTGCTTTATGTGCACGGGTTCTCTGCCTCGTCCGAGGAAATCCGCCCGGTGCCCGACAGGATCGCCGACGCGCTGGGGGCCAATCTGGTCTATACGCGCCTGCAGGGGCACGGGCGCGACGGGCTGGCAATGGCCGAAGGGACGGCCTCGGGCTGGATGCGGGACATTGCCGAAGGCCTGGCCGCCGCCCGCGCCGTGGGCGACAAGGTTATCGTGATCTCGACCTCGACCGGGGGAACCCTGGCGGCAGCTGCGGCTTTGGACCCAGAGCTGACCAAGGACGTGGTCGGGATGGTTTTCATCTCGCCCAATTTCGGGGTGCAGGCGGCCGGATCCTGGATCCCGTCGCTGCCATGGGCGCGCGGCTGGCTGCCGTTGCTGATGGGCGAAACCCGCGACGTGTCGGGCCCTGATCCGGAAAAGAACCTGTACTGGTCGTCCACTTATCCGTGGGAGGCGGTGATTCCGATGTCGGTTCTGGTCGATACCGTCTACGCGCTGGATTTTTCAGGCGCACTGGTGCCGGCTCTGTTCTGGTTCTCGAATGATGATCAGGTGGTTCGGCCCGACCTGACGCACAAAGTTGCCGAAGACTGGGGGGCACCTGCGACCGTTCAGACCGTAACCATGGGGCCAGGTGACGACCCGCAATCGCACGTCATTGCCGGACGGCTGATGTCGCCGGGGCAGACCGATGCGACGGTGGCGGGTATTCTGCAATGGCTGAACGGTTTGGGGGTAGAGTGATGGAGCAACGCGTCAGCCTGATCACGATCGGGGCCGAAGATCCCGAAGCCGCAGCCCGCTTTTACGAGGCGCTGGGCTGGCGCCGCACCGACAGCCCGGACGGGGTGATCGTTTTTGACCTGATCGGCCAGACGCTGGGTCTGTACCCATTGACCGCGCTGGCCGAAGAAATCGGGGTTGGCGTTGAAACCCTGGGTCGCGGCGCGATGACGCTCAGCCACAATTGCCGATCCAAGGAGGGTGTCGCCGAACTGTTGCAAGCTGCCGAGGCAGCGGGGGCCGAAATCCTGAAACCAGCCTCGGACGTGTTCTGGGGCGGGCACCATGGGTACTTTCGGGCACCGGATGGTTCGATCTGGGAAGTTGCGTTCAACCCGTACTCGGCCCTCGCGCCGGATGGGGCCTTTCGTTGGAACGGGTACTGAAAATGCGCCGACCAGGCAGCATGTGGAGCCTCGAGACCTTGGGCCGCGTGCGCCTGTCGCGCCATTTCTTCATGCGCGATTTCCTGTATTCCGAGATCGGGAACTTTCACGAAAAACAGAACCTGCCGGACAACCCGGGTCTTGCCATCGAAACCGGCCGTGCATTTTGCGAAACCCTTCTGGACCCGTTGGAGGAAACATTCGGGCGTGTTGCCGTCCGGTCTGGATACCGGTCGCCCTCGCTGAACCGGTTTGGAAACGAGAACAAGTTGAATTGCGCCCGCAACGATCATCCCCTTGAAT
>NZ_JBXWSK010000146.1:0-2753 GCF_059613385.1 Ruegeria sp. BHSA162 | reverse complement strand
GTATCGGCGATCTGCCGTTCGGTCGCGGCCTGGCACAGGCGCATCAGGTTGGCCTGCGCGGCGACCAGCGCCTGGTACCGGCTGGGGCGGCTGGCCCGCCAGAACCGCCACATCCACGGCGCGATCTGCAGGGCATAGGCGGGCGGGATCGACAGCGGCCCCAACGGATCGAGCAGCCATTTCGGGGCCTTTTTCATGATCCCCGGCGTGGCCAGAGGTTCGACCTCGGGGAAGGCGAACGCCCCGGCATTTCCCGCCGAACTGCCCGCGGCCACGCCTTCGCGGTCCAGTATCTGAACCGTGTAACCCCGACGCTGCAATTCCAGCGCCGCGCTGATACCGACGACGCCGGCACCTATGATGATGACATCTTTCTTCATGTGATCTCTATACCCGAACGGAATGGATCGGCGGGATCAAAAATCAAGCGGCTTTCGGCCATCACGAAAGCCTGACCGGTGATCGAGGGGATCACCCCGCCGTTCGGACCCGGCTGATAGGACAGCCTATAGGGGCTGCCTATGACGCTAGCCTGCACGATTTCTTCACCCGGCGCCAAGCGCCCATCGGCCGCCAGACAGGCCAACCGCGCCGAACTGCCCGTGCCGCAGGGCGAGCGGTCATAGGCGTCATCGGGGCACAGAACGAAGTTTCGGCTGTGGACGCCGGAGGCCGGCGCGGTCTCCTGAAAAATCACATGATCGATCGGCTCGCCCGCTTCGCCGCCCACGCCCTGCGCGACCGAGGCCTGCCGAATGGCGACGCCCAGATCGGTCAGTTGCCGGATGTTCGCGGGCTCGACCGGCACCGGGCTGGGATCGACGATAAAGAACCAATTGCCGCCATAGGCCACATCACCTGTAACCGGCCCGAAATCCGGAACCTCGATCGTCACGGCCTGATGCACCCGCCGGCTTTCGATGTTGGTTACTGTCACTGTGTTGGGATCGTGCAGCTCCACCGTGACCACACCCGCTGGGGTTTCGATCCGGTGGATGCCAACACCGATCCGCCCAAGATGGGCCAGCGTCACGGTCAACCCAATCGTGCCATGCCCGCACATGCCAAGCACCGCATCCACGTCGAAGAAGATCACCCCGGTCACGCAGGACGGATCGACCGAAGGCACCAGCAGCGCCCCCACCATCGCTGGCTGACCGCGCGGCTCCAGCATGACCGAGCGCCAGAACGGGCGGTGCTGGGTCGCCAAAAGCCCTGCGCGTTCGGATAGAGGACCGCTGCCCAGATCGGGCGCGCCGTCCAGAATCACGCGCGTCGGCTCTCCGCCGGTATGGCTGTCGATCACATGCACGCGGCAATCACCCCGCCTTGCCTTGACCAGTCTGCAAACCAGGCGCGAAACAAGCTGTACTGCTGTTCGCAATAGTTGCGCTGCGCATCGGTCAGCGCGTCAGTTTCGTTGAAGTGCAAGCGGTATTCATCCTCGCCGTTCAGAACCAGAAGGTGCTTGTAGTACAGAACCAGATCGGGGCCTTCATCGAAACTGGACAGCACGTGGATGGCCTCTGTCAACTCCTGTGCGCGCTGGCGGGCCTCGGCATTGCCAGTGGCCGCTTTTTTCGACAAAGCGGTCAGCAGCAGAACCTCTTTGGGCAGTACATTACCGATGCCGGTGATTGCGCCGGTTGCGCCACAGTTGACGATGCCATGGTAGACGGCCGTATCGACCCCCACCATCAGCGTCACCTGGTCATCACGGCTGGTGATGTTCTCAGCCGCATAGCGCAGATCGTCCTTGCCACCGAATTCCTTGAAGCCCACCAGATTGGAGTGCTCGGCCCGCAGCGCAAAGAAAAGGTCGGCGCGTGTGGCGAATCCATAATACGGACTGTTGTAGATGACCGCCGGAATATCCGGTGCCGCCGACAGGATGGCCTTGAAATGGTTGCGCTGCGCCGTGACCGAACTGCCGCGCGACAGGACCCGCGGGATAACCATCAGCCCAGCTGCACCCACCTTTTGCGCATGCGCTGCATGCGCCACGGCGGATTGCGTGTTGACCGCCCCGGTGCCCACCACCACGGGCAGGCCCGCGCCGATCAACCGCTCGACCCCTTCCATCCGCTGTTCATCGGTCAACAGCGGCCAGTCGCCCATCGACCCGCAGTAGACGACCGCGGACATGCCCGCCTCGATCATCTGCTGACCCTTTCGCACCAAGGCGTCAAAGTCGGGCTGACGGTCGGGCGTACAAGGGGTCATGAGCGCGGGCATGGCGCCGGTAAAGACGTCGGGTGACATGTAGCCGATCCTTTCCAAGTTGCCCGCGTCCATCGCCGGGCGGTCAGATTTCCTGTCTCAACCCCGCAGTATCGGATTTTGTATCCAAAATCCACAGGATTCGTCTGGCAAAAGGAAAACGCGCCAGGCAGAGGGCCCGGCGCGTTCACATTTTCCAATTGGACAACGGTTCAGCGCAACCGCATCCCGCTTTCCGGGTCAAACAGCATGGCGCGTTCGGGCCGAACCGAGATTCCGATCCGTTCGCCCGTTTTGCTGCGCTGGTCGTCCCGCTCTTCGACGATCAACTTGTCACCGTTGGGCGTCAGCAAATAACTGTAGGAGACGCCGCCAAGCGCTTCGGTCAGATCGACGGTACAGGTGTCGCCGGACCGATCCACGGCAATATGTTCCGGGCGGATTCCCAGGATCACCTTCTTGGCATCCGTCGGCACGCCGTTGGTGACAGGGATCGCATCCGTCAGGGCAGGATGGCGCACGGTTCCTTCGAC
>NZ_JBXWSK010000145.1:0-3036 GCF_059613385.1 Ruegeria sp. BHSA162 | reverse complement strand
CGCGAAAACACGGTCCTGGAACGCGGTGCAAACCCGTCGGATATCAACGCGGCCCTTGGGTATTTTCTGGACGCACATGCGGTCACGGGCCAGCTTTTGTGCGTTGATGGCGGCCAGCATCTGGGCTGGCAAACGCCTGATGTAGTGGGCCTTGAATAGGTATTGGCCCTGCAAGTTTTGCACCGCTCTCGATCCTGTTACAGGTTCGTTACAAAAATGTCTTTTTTTTCATACACTTGTAAAACGATAATAAAAATATCGTTTAGAATCAATATGTTAAAATTGTGCCTATTTATTGTGCAACGCAGTGAAAACACAAGGATTCAAGGAAAAATCACGGTGCAGGGAAAGTTGTCCGCACAGTTATCCACAAGAATCGTGGATTTGTTTTCTCTTGATCTGAGGCGCGCAAGATTGCAGCCACGGTCAGAGAATCGTATCTCTCTCTCATGACCGCCGACAGCGCCCCTCAATCCCAGCCTCAGCCGACCGGCTATGCTTGCATCCAGAAATACGTGAGGACGCTGGACAGTTCGCCGGGTGTCTATCGGATGCTCGATGCGGACAGCCGGGTTCTGTATGTCGGCAAGGCGCGCAACCTGCGGGCGCGGGTGTCGAACTACACCCGCCCGGGACATTCCGGCCGGATCGAGCGGATGATCGCCTCGACCGCGTCGATGATGTTCCTGACCACTCGGACCGAGACCGAGGCGCTGCTGCTGGAGCAGAACCTGATCAAGCAGCTCAAGCCCAAATACAACGTGCTGCTGCGCGACGACAAAAGCTTTCCCAACATTCTGGTGGCCAAGGACCACCCATTTCCGCAGATCAAGAAACATCGCGGGGCCAAGAAGGAAAAGGGCGCCTATTTCGGCCCCTTCGCCAGTGCGGGCGCGGTGAACCGCACGCTGAACCAGCTGCAGAAGGCGTTTCTGCTGCGCAACTGCTCGGATTCGATGTTCGACAGTCGCACCCGGCCCTGCCTGCTCTATCAGATCAAGCGCTGCTCGGGGCCGTGCGTGGGCATGATTTCGCAGGCCGACTATGCCGAAAGCGTGCGCGACGCCGAGCGGTTCCTGTCCGGACGCTCGACCCGAATCCAAGAGGAACTGGCCGCGCAGATGCAGGAGGCTTCGGACGCGATGGAGTTCGAGCGCGCCGCCGCCCTGCGCGACCGGATCCGCGCGCTGACGCAGGTGCAGACGGCGCAGGGCATCAACCCGCGCGGGGTGGCCGAGGCGGATGTGATCGGCCTCTATATGGACAGCGGTCAGGCCTGTGTTCAGGTGTTCTTCATCCGCGCCAATCAGAACTGGGGCAACCGGGATTTCTATCCGCGGGTCGGTCCCGACGTCTCGCCGGCCGAGGTGATGGAGGCCTTTCTGGGCCAGTTCTACGACAACAAGGAACCGCCCCGCCAACTGATCCTGTCGGACGGGATCGAGAACGCAGACCTGATGCAGCAGGCCCTGTCGGAAAAGGCCGGTCGCAAGGTCGAGATATTGGTGCCGCAGCGGGGCGAAAAGCTCGAGCTGGTCTCGGGCGCGCTGCGCAACGCGCGCGAGGCGCTGGCGCGCCGCATGTCGGAAAGCGCGACGCAGGCCAAGCTGCTGCGCGGTCTGGCCGAGGCCTTTGATCTGGACGCGCCGCCGAACCGGATCGAGGTCTATGACAACTCGCATATCCAGGGCACCAACGCGGTGGGTGCGATGATCGTGGCCGGGCCCGATGGGTTCATGAAGAACGCCTATCGCAAATTCAACATCCGCGGCGATGACCTGACGCCGGGCGACGATTTCGGCATGATGAAAGAGGTGCTGACCCGCCGCTTCACCCGCCTGCTGAAAGAGGACCCCGACCGCGACAAGGGCCTGTGGCCCGATCTGCTGCTGATCGACGGGGGCGCGGGGCAGGTGAGCGCCGTGCACGAGATCATGCAGTCGCACGGGGTCGAGGACATCCCGATGGTCGGTGTGGCCAAGGGCGTCGATCGGGACCACGGCAAGGAAGAGTTTCACCGCATCGGCCAGCGCCCCTTTGCCCTGAAACGCAACGACCCGGTTCTGTATTTCATTCAGCGGCTACGGGACGAGGCGCACCGCTTTGCCATCGGCACCCACCGCGCCAAACGCGCCAAGGCGATGGGGGCTACACCGCTGGACGAAATCCCCGGCGTAGGCGCGTCCCGCAAACGCGCCCTGCTGGCGCATTTCGGCAGCGCCAAGGCGGTCAGCCGCGCCAATCTGGCGGATCTGAAGGCGGTGGACGGGATCTCGGCCGGTCTGGCGCAGAAGGTCTATGATTTCTTTCACGAAAAGGGCTGAGGCCGCTGGCGCCCGCGCCACAGGATGTACAGCCCCGAGGCCACGATCAGCGCGCTGCCCAGCCACATGGTCTGGTCCAGATGCTCGTCGAATATCAGCATGCCCAGCCCAATGCCGAACAGAAGGCGGGTATAGCGAAACGGAGTTACGGCCGACACTTCACCCGTCCGCATGGCCAGCATCAGCGAAGAATAGGCCACCGCGCCCATCACCACGGCCCCGGTCAGGTGCAGGGCGGTGCGGGTGTCCACCGGCACCGCCGCGGCGCCTTCGAAAGCCCGGTACAGTCCACCGGCGACGACAATTGACAGAAAGCCATAAAACCCAAGAACGGTGGTGCCCAGCGTGGCGGGGGCGGCGCGGCTGGCCAGATCGCGGCCGGCAAAGCCCAGCATTCCCAGCACCGCAAGAATGGACAGGGCCGAGAAACTGTCTCCGGTCGGCTGGATGATGATCACCACTCCGATCAGTCCGACCAGAATGGCACTCCAGCGCCGCCAGCCGACGGTTTCCCCGAAAAACAGCGCGGCACCCGCCACCACGACCAGCGGCGTGGCCTGCAGGATCACTGTGGCCGAGGACAGCGGCGTCAGGGCGATGGCCAGCACATAGAACAGGCGGCCGAAGACTTCGAACAGCACTCGGATCTTCATCGGCTTGGACAGGACATCGGGGTGCAGCAACCGCCGCCCCTGTAGCAACGCGGCTCCGG
>NZ_JBXWSK010000144.1:0-3168 GCF_059613385.1 Ruegeria sp. BHSA162 | reverse complement strand
GTCAGCTGCTCGCGCCCGGTCAGGGCCGGGTGGAACGAGACCGCCTCGGGCAGATAGGCCGTATCGCGACGCGCCTGCGCGCTGCCGGGGGCGGCGGTGCCGATGCGGATCGTGCCGGCCTGGATGGGCGTCAGGCCCAGGATCGACTTGATCAGGGTGGATTTTCCGGCGCCGTTGTGGCCCAGCAGCGCCACGCGCTGTCCGGGCTCGAGCGTCAGGGAGATATCGCTCAGAACGCGGGTCTTGCCGCGATCCTTGCAGACCGTTTCGATGGTCAGGGCCTTATCCGTCATGAGGCACCTTTTTCATGGCTGGGGGTTGAGGGGCTTGCATCAAGGGGTGGCTGTCGATCACGCCGCCCGGCAGCAGCGCCGGAAAGGCCGATTGCGACCAGCGCACCAGCTGCACGGCGGGCGAGCCGAGCAGCAGCTTGGCTGCGGGTTGGGTCCACAGCACATGGTCCATGCTATCGTTGGGGCGATAGGGGGCGTCGGCGATGCCGTCGCCGTTCACGTCATAGGCGGCAAAATCGGACCAGTAGTTGCCGCGGCCGTCTTCCGACCACTCGACCCATTTGGTCGAGACGTATTTCACCTGTGTCCGGTTGCCGACAAAGGCGTTGCCGACGATCCGGTTGCGTTCGCTGCCGGCGGTGAAGTGGATCCCGATGCCGCAGCCTTCGAACCAGTTGTCGGTGAATTCGTTCTTGTTGGAATTGTACAGAAAGGTGCACTTCTCCTTGGCGCCTTTCACCACGTTGCCCGAGATCACGCTGTCATTGGCATAGTTCAACATGACCCCGTGTTCGCGGTCGCCGACCGAGACATTGTTGATCACCTGCACATTCGAGGTAAACATCACCGCATAGCCCAGATCGTTGCCGATCGAGACATTGTCGCTGACGACGGAATCGTCGGCATACATGTAGTGCACGGCAAAGCGCAGGTCGCGGAAACTGTTGCCGGTGAAGGTGTTCTTCTTCGACGAGTTCACGAAGATCCCGTCGCGGCCAAAGCGAATGTCATTGGCTTCGACCACCGCGCCGGGCGCGTTCCAGACATAGACCCCGTTGCCGCGGTCGTTCATCCGGCGGTCCTGCCGGCCCTCGATCCGGTTGCCGCGCACGATGCTGTCATCGGCGCCGTGGATGTCGATGCCGTAGAGATTGCCCAGCAGCACGTTGTTTTCCACCACGGCGGCGCGGGCCGTCTTGGTCAGCTGGATGCCGCTGTCGATCTCACCATGGTCCGATCCCGACCCGATCACGGTCAGGCCGCGCAGAGTGACGCCGGGCCCGGTCACGGTGATGACGCTACCGGTGCCCTGACCGTCGATGGTGGCCTGGCCCTGTCCGTCGATGGTGACGGGCCGGTCCAGAACCAGGCGTTCGGCATAGACGCCGGGGCTCAGGCGGAGGGTGTCTCCATCCGCCGCCTGCGCCAGTGTCTCGGTGATGGCCCCCGCCCGGTTGGGCACGTCCCAGTCCGCCGCCCAAAGCGGCGAGCCGAGCAGAAGCGGGATGAGCAGGGGCCAGCGCATGGGTCAGGCTCCCTGCGGTTCGACCAGCATCCGGCCGCGCATTTCCATGTGCAGCGCGTGGCAGAACCACTGGCAATAGAACCAGTGCACGCCCGGACGGTCGGCGGTGAAGGTGATCGAGGCGGTGGCCTGCGGCGCGACCTCGAAGGCGATGCCGTAGTTGCCCAGGCAGAAGCCGTGGGTCACATCGTCCACGTCATCCAGGTTGGTGACGTAGATCGTGACCTCGTCGCCCTGTTTGACGGTGAACTTCTCGAGGCTGAAGGTCGGGGCCTGCGAGACCATGTAGACCCGCACCTTGTTGCCGTCGCGGATGGGCTCTTCGGCGCCTTCCTCCAGATCGACGCCATCGGCCTCGGCCTGTTTGCGCGCATCTTCCCAGGTCGGGTCGTTGCGGTCCCAGACGTTGACCGGGTTCACGATGTCGCGCCGCACGATGATCGAGTCATGCGGCTCGGCGAAGGTCGGGCCGTCATGAACAACCTTCATCTCGTCGGTCGAGATGTCGATCACCTGCTCGTTCTCGGGCTTGAGCGGACCGGTGTTCAGGAACCGGTCTTTCGAGAACTTGTTCATCGATATCAGCCACTTGCCGTCCGCGTCTTTGGTTTCACCCATCGAGGTCGAGTTGTGGCCTGGCTGATAGTGCACATCGACCTTCGAGATGATCGGGTCCACGTCCTCGCCATTGTAGGCGCGGATGGCTTTGTCAATGTTCCATTTGACGATCTGGCTGTCCAGGAACAGCGTGGTGAAGGCGTTGCCCTGACCGTCATAGGCGGTGTGGAGCGGGCCAAGGCCCAGCTGCGGCTCGCCCACGATGCACGACCGCGGATCGGCGTCGCTTTCGAACAGCGCGTCCAGCTTGGTCACGTCCATGATCGACACGGTCGGCGACAGCTTGCCGTTGATGCAGACGTGTTTGCCGTCGGGCGCGGTGTT
Source organism: Ruegeria sp. BHSA162 (assembly GCF_059613385.1). NCBI lineage: Bacteria > Pseudomonadati > Pseudomonadota > Alphaproteobacteria > Rhodobacterales > Roseobacteraceae > Ruegeria > Ruegeria sp. BHSA162. Next base: position 687 of record NZ_JBXWSK010000144.1, on the reverse strand, counting down.
GATGCCGTGCGGCGAGTTCGGGATCGGGATGTAGCGGGTGTATTTCTTGTTCGACCCCTTGCGCCCGTCCAGAACCTTGACGCCCTTGATCTCCTGATAGTCGCCCGCGGCGATGCCGGCCTCGATTTCCTTGAGGTTGAAGACGACCACGTGGTCCATCTCGCTCTCGGTCATCTCGGCCAGGTTCATGCCCATTTCCGAGTTGTACGAGGTCGAGAAGGCGTATTTGCCCTGATAGTCGCAATCGGTGTTGTCGAGGTTGCCCGACACCATCACCTGCCAGGCGATCTCCATCGTGTCACCGTCGATGGCGGTGAAGATGTTGACGTATTGCGACGGATCGTCCAGCACGCTGCCGTCGTTGATCAGCGGGGTTTCGTCCTCGCCATTGGCAAAGACATAGCCGGTGCGCGGGAATTTCTGCGGGCGCAGACCGTGGATCGCCTTGGCGTTGGGGATCTCGATGATCTTGTCGCATTTCATCACGTCGCAGCGCACGCGGGCCACGCGGGTGTTGGCCTTGTCGTTCATGAACAGATAGCGGCCGTCATAGGTGCCGTCGGTGAACGACATGTGCGGGTGGTGCAGGTCGCCGTTGTCATAGGTTTTCATGCCGCGCTTGGCCAGGAACTCCTTGGTTTCCGGCAGCAGGCCCTCGGTCAGGATCTTCAGCGACTCGTTGGTCTG
>NZ_JBXWSK010000143.1:0-3150 GCF_059613385.1 Ruegeria sp. BHSA162 | reverse complement strand
AGGTACGGAATAGCCTCTGGAAACGGAGAGTAATACCGTATGTGCCCTTCGGGGGAAAGATTTATCGCCTTTGGATTAGCCCGCGTTAGATTAGGTAGTTGGTGGGGTAATGGCCTACCAAGCCTACGATCTATAGCTGGTTTTAGAGGATGATCAGCAACACTGGGACTGAGACACGGCCCAGACTCCTACGGGAGGCAGCAGTGGGGAATCTTGGACAATGGGGGCAACCCTGATCCAGCCATGCCGCGTGAGTGATGAAGGCCCTAGGGTCGTAAAGCTCTTTCGCCTGTGAAGATAATGACGGTAGCAGGTAAAGAAACCCCGGCTAACTCCGTGCCAGCAGCCGCGGTAATACGGAGGGGGTTAGCGTTGTTCGGAATTACTGGGCGTAAAGCGCACGTAGGCGGATCGGAAAGTTGGGGGTGAAATCCCGGGGCTCAACCCCGGAACGGCCTCCAAAACTATCGGTCTAGAGTTCGAGAGAGGTGAGTGGAATTCCGAGTGTAGAGGTGAAATTCGTAGATATTCGGAGGAACACCAGTGGCGAAGGCGGCTCACTGGCTCGATACTGACGCTGAGGTGCGAAAGTGTGGGGAGCAAACAGGATTAGATACCCTGGTAGTCCACACCGTAAACGATGAATGCCAGTCGTCGGGTAGCATGCTATTCGGTGACACACCTAACGGATTAAGCATTCCGCCTGGGGAGTACGGTCGCAAGATTAAAACTCAAAGGAATTGACGGGGGCCCGCACAAGCGGTGGAGCATGTGGTTTAATTCGAAGCAACGCGCAGAACCTTACCAACCCTTGACATCCTAGGACCGTCCCAGAGATGGGTCTTTCACTTCGGTGACCTAGTGACAGGTGCTGCATGGCTGTCGTCAGCTCGTGTCGTGAGATGTTCGGTTAAGTCCGGCAACGAGCGCAACCCACGTCCTTAGTTGCCAGCAGTTCGGCTGGGCACTCTAAGGAAACTGCCCGTGATAAGCGGGAGGAAGGTGTGGATGACGTCAAGTCCTCATGGCCCTTACGGGTTGGGCTACACACGTGCTACAATGGCAGTGACAATGGGTTAATCCCAAAAAGCTGTCTCAGTTCGGATTGGGGTCTGCAACTCGACCCCATGAAGTCGGAATCGCTAGTAATCGCGTAACAGCATGACGCGGTGAATACGTTCCCGGGCCTTGTACACACCGCCCGTCACACCATGGGAGTTGGTTCTACCCGACGGCCGTGCGCCAACCTTTTGGAGGCAGCGGACCACGGTAGGATCAGCGACTGGGGTGAAGTCGTAACAAGGTAGCCGTAGGGGAACCTGCGGCTGGATCACCTCCTTTCTAAGGATGTATCTAGTTAGATCTGTTCGCAGATCTCGTGATACACTTAGCAGAAGATCAACAAACAAAGTTGGTCAAACTCAAGGACCGAGCCGTCCTCATATCTCTTCAGACAGATGGATCCTGCGATTGGTGCTGGATCCGGCAAGGGGCCTTAGCTCAGCTGGGAGAGCGCCTGATTTGCATTCAGGAGGTCAGGAGTTCGATCCTCCTAGGCTCCACCATGATTTGCAGTCGGCCCTATTGAGAGATGGGTCGGTAGCTCAGGTGGTTAGAGCGCACGCCTGATAAGCGTGAGGTCGGAGGTTCAAGTCCTCCTCGACCCACCATTCCTCGCTTCGATCAGATCGTTGAGCACTTGTTTGAGTGTTCAGCCGTCCGATTGGACGTATCCTTTGACATCGTTAAGAGAGAAATCAATCAACACTGTTTGATTGGCGCCGAGTGTGGCGTTGATCTCAGTCGTTCTCATCTTCGGGTGAGCGGGTTGTGACACGGGTGTTTCCTCGCCTGTCCACGGCTATCGCGGCTGAAACGAACAGAGTTGTCCAAGTCAAGTACACTAACCCGCATGATCTGACGATCATGCATGTCTTCCATTCTCCGTGCGGGGCCGACCGACATCGGCAGCATGGGTTCCAGGATGGAAGGCGGGAAAGTATGCTTTTGGTTCAGAAGAAAGATCGCCTTTAGTTACCAGCTGGGCGGTCGCGATTGACATACTTGTGCTCAAGTAGCCGAATAGGCGGTAGCACAACTATCGTGTGTCTTTCTCTTTCTGGATCAAATCAAGCGCGAGAAGGGCGTTTGGTGAATGCCTTGGCAGCAAGAGGCGATGAAAGACGTGATACTCTGCGATAAGCCATGGGGAGCTGAGAATAAGCTTTGATCCATGGATCTCTGAATGGGGCAACCCACCTGAAAGCTTCATATTGTTATCTTTGATACTCAATATGGGGTTTAAACAGGTACTTAAGACCTGAATACATAGGGTTTTAAGGGCAAACCCGGGGAACTGAAACATCTAAGTACCCGGAGGAAAGGAAATCAATTGATACTCCCCTAGTAGCGGCGAGCGAACGGGGACCAGCCGAGCCGGATAAGTGAGAAGAACATGTTGGGAAGCATGGCCATAGCGGGTGACAGCCCCGTATTCGAAGCTTTGACGGACGTATTAAGTAGGGCGGAACACGTGAAATTCTGTCTGAAGATCGGAGGACCACCTTCGAAGGCTAAGTACTCCTTGCTGACCGATAGCGAACCAGTACCGTGAGGGAAAGGTGAAAAGCACCCCGACGAGGGGAGTGAAACAGTACCTGAAACCGAACGCCTACAATCAGTCGGAGGCTCCTAGCGAGCTGACGGCGTACCTTTTGTATAATGGGTCATCGACTTGGTCTCACGAGCAAGCTTAAGCCGTTAGGTGTAGGCGTAGCGAAAGCGAGTCTTAATAGGGCGTATGAGTTCGTGGGATCAGACCCGAAACCGAGTGATCTAGGCATGGCCAGGTTGAAGGTGCGGTAACACGCACTGGAGGACCGAACCCACATCCGTTGAAAAGGATCGGGATGAGCTGTGCCTAGGGGTGAAAGGCCAATCAAACTCGGAGATAGCTGGTTCTCTGCGAAATCTATTTAGGTAGAGCGTCATCCGAATACCCCGGGGGGTAGAGCACTGGATGGGTAATGGGGCCCCACAGGCTTACTGATCCTAACCAAACTCCGAATACCCGGGAGTACTAGATGGCAGACACACTGCGGATGCTAACGTCCGTAGTGGAGAGGGAAACAACCCTGACCTACAGCTAAG
>NZ_JBXWSK010000142.1:0-3420 GCF_059613385.1 Ruegeria sp. BHSA162 | reverse complement strand
GTGGCGGTTCTGGCGGGCCAGCCGCCCCAGCCGGTACCAGGCGCTGGTCGCCGCGCAGGCCAACCTGATGCGCCTGTGCCAGGCCGCGACCGAACGGCAGATCGCCGATACGGGTGGCGAGGCGATGATGCAGCGTGACGGGCAGTTGCAGTTGTACGAAAGCGCGGCCGAGTTCCGTGCCGCCTTGCCCACGTGGGAGTTGCGTCGCCAACATGGCATCGCCTTCGACTTGCTGGAAAGCCCCGAGGCGATCGCCGAGATTCAGCCCGGGCTCAGCCCGCGTTTCACCCATGCCGGGTTCACGCCGCACTGGTGGAATACCGTCGATCCCAAACGCTGGGTCGAGCATCTGGCGCAGGTGTTCCGCGACCGTGGCGGGGTGATCGAAACGCGCCCCGTACGCGCGCTGGAGCTGTCGGACACGGGCGTCTGGGTGCGCTTCGACCAGGGTGCGGCGGATGCCAGCAAGGTGGTCGTGGCCGCCGGGGCGTGGTCGCACCACCTGACCCGCACGGTGGGCGACCGGATCCCGCTCGAGACCGAGCGGGGCTATAACACGACCCTGCCGCCGGGCGCGTTCGACCTGCGGCTGCACCTTGCCTTCTCGCGGCATGCTTTCGTGGCCACCAAGATTAACGGCGGTGTGCGCATCGGCGGCGCGGTCGAACTGGGCGGGCTTGACCTGCCGCCCAATTTCAAACGCGCCGATACCTTGCTGAACAAGGCGCGCCAGTTCCTACCGGGGTTGAAGACCGAAGGCGGGACGCAGTGGATGGGGTTCCGCCCCTCGCTGCCCGACAGCATTCCGGTGATCGGACGGTCTTCGAAATCGCCGAACCTGGTCTATGCCTTCGGGCACGGCCATCTGGGCCTGACCCAGTCGGCCGGGACCGCCGAGCTGGTGGGGGCGCTGATCGACGGCACCGATCCGTCCATCCCGGTCGATCCCTTCGCCGCCACCCGGTTCTGAGCGGGGGATGCGCAGCAGCAAGACCATCCACGTGATCTCGGCCCATGCCGAGGGTGAAGTGGGGGATGTGATCGTCGGCGGTGTCGCCCCGCCGCCCGGCGACACGATCTGGGCGCAACGCAGCTTCATCGCCCGCGACCAGACCCTGCGCAACTTCGTGCTGAACGAGCCGCGCGGCGGGGTGTTCCGCCATGTCAACCTGCTGGTGCCGCCCAAACACCCTGATGCCGACGCCGCCTTCATCATAATGGAGCCCGAGGACACGCCGCCCATGTCCGGCTCGAACGCGATATGCGTGGCGACAGTGCTGCTGGACGGGGGCATCCTGCCGATGACCGAACCGGAAACCCACCTGACGCTCGAGGCGCCGGGCGGGCTGGTGCGGGTGCGGGCCGAATGCCGCAACGGCAAGGCAGTACGGATCTACGTCCAGAACCTGCCCAGCTTTGCCGACCGCCTCGCCGCGCCGCTCGAAGTCGCAGGGCTGGGGACCCTGACGGTGGACACCGCCTATGGCGGGGACAGTTTCGTCGTGGTCGACACCGCGGCGCTGGGGCTGCGCATCACCGAGGACGAGGCCGCCGACATCGCCCGTCTGGGGGTGGCGATCACCGACGCCGCCAATGCGCAGCTGGGCTTTGCGCATCCCAAGAACCCGGATTGGGACCATATCTCGTTCTGCGCGTTCTGCGGACCGTTGGCCGAAACCGAAACCGGTCTGACCGGCCGGTCCGCGGTGGCGATCCAGCCCGGCAAGGTCGACCGCTCGCCCACCGGCACCGCCGTTTCGGCCCGCATGGCGCTGATGGCCGCGCGGGGGCAGATGCGGCCGGGCCAGAGCTTTGACGCGGTGTCGATCATCGGGTCGCGGTTTACCGGCCGGATACTGGGTACGGCCCAGGTCGGAGACCGCCCGGCCATCCTGCCCGAGATCTCGGGCCGTGGATGGATCACCGGCATCCACCAGCACATGCTGGACCCCGACGACCCCTGGCCGCAAGGTTACCGCCTGCGCGACACCTGGGGTGCCTAGTCCAGAAGGGCCAGCAGGTCGCGGTGCAGTTGCGCGGAAACCTCGGCATATCCCCGGGCGGTGTTGCGCGCGCGGGCGGCAAAGCGGCGCTGTGACGGCAGGCGCGCGCCCTGATCGAGGATATCGGCAAACAGGCGCTCGGCCCGCGCGTCGTTGGCCTGTCGTCGCCCGCCGCTGAACTGGTCGGGGTCGAAGGCGATGATGATGTCGCCGTGGTAAGGCGCGCCGCCCGTGCCTTGGGCGAACTCCATGCTCTCCAGGCTGGTCAGGTCATCGATCAGCGGGCCGGCCAGAAGTTCGATCATGATCGACAGGGCCGAGCCTTTGTAGCCGCCGAAAGTCAGCATCGCGCCGTCCAGCGCCGCTTGCGGGTCGGTCGTGGGGTTGCCGTCTTTGTCGATCGCCACGCCTTCGGGCAGGGGTTTGCCCGCGCGCTTGTACAGCTCGATCTCGCCGCGGGCGAAGGCGCTGGTCGCGAAATCGAAGGTGAACGGGTCTTTGCCCATGCGGGGCCAGCTGAAGGCCAGTGGGTTGGTGCCCAGGCTGCCGCGCGTGCCTCCGGCCGGGGCCACCCAGGAATGGCTGGGCACCATCGCCATGGCCGCAAGCCCCTGGGCCGAAAGGGCCTCGACCTCGGGCCACAGGGCCGAGAAATGAAAACAGCGGTTGATCGCCATGGCCGCGATCCCGTGGGTGCGGGTCTTGTCGATCAGATGCGGCAGGCCAGTTTCGAAGGCCAGCAACGACATGCCGCCCTGCGCGTCGACGCGAACGATGGCATTGTCCGAGGGGGCGACCCGGGGCTGCGCATGGCCGTCGATCTTGCCGGCCTGCATGGTCTGGGCGCACATGAACAGGCGAAACAGCCCGTGCGACTGGCAATCGTCCATCTGGCAGGTGGTCAATAGTTCCGCGATCGCCTGCGCGTGGTCGGGGCCATAACCCACATGGGACAGAACCTTCAGGCTCAGATCGGTCATTTCTTCAGGCGTCAGCCGTACCGTTTCGCTCATGTTCCGTCCCTGGGTTTGATCTCGGTTGCCAAAGGGGTAGCGGGGAACCCTAGCCCTGTTCAACCCGATAGGCGGTTGGAAAAGCGCCTCGGGGCGGATATTTGTATCCAAAATGCAAATGCGGACAGACCCTTGGCAGCAAAACGCGCAATCACCCGTCAAAGCCTTCCCGATGCAATCGCGTCCGACTTGCGTGAACGCATTCTCAGCGGTGATCTGGCGGAAGGCGAGACCATCCGTCAGGAGGCATTGGCCGAAGACTATGACGTGTCGCGCATGCCGGTGCGCGAGGCGCTGAAACAGCTTGATGCCGAAGGACTGGTTCAGCTGACGAACAATCGCGGTGCGCGGGTCACGCGCCATTCCCTGTCCGAGATCGGCGAGATCTTCGACCTGCGGTCGCT
>NZ_JBXWSK010000141.1:0-3525 GCF_059613385.1 Ruegeria sp. BHSA162 | reverse complement strand
TCTACAACACCTCCGAGGCGCACAAGAAAGTCGCCGTGGCCCTCAGCCAGATGTGGAAGCAGAAGCTGGGCGCGCAGGTCGAGCTGGCCAACATGGAATGGAAGATCTTCCTGGAAGAGCGCGGCAACCAGAACTTTGAACTGGCCCGCGGCGCATGGTGCGGCGACTACAACGAAGCCTCGACCTTCCTGGACCTGCTGCAGTCGGATTCCGGCTACAATGACGGCAAGTACAACAATGCCAAGGTCGACGAGCTGCTGGCTCAGGCCAAAACCTCGGACGATCCGGCCCCGCTGTACACCGAGGTTGAGCGGATCATCGCACAGGAAACCCCTGTGATCCCGATCTACCACTACGCCGGTGTCTACATGATGGACAGCGACGTGGGGAACTGGCCGGTGAACAACGTCGAGCAGAACTGGTACTCGAAGAACCTCTACAAGATCGCCGAGTAATCATCATCCTTTGATCGCGCCCTGCCCCGGACATGCTCTGGGGCAGGGCCAATAATTGGGGGCATGAAATGCTTGCCTATGTCATCCGGCGACTGCTGATCGCCGTTCCGACGATCCTGTTGCTGATCGTCGCCAGTTTCTTTCTGATGCACTTCGCGCCCGGCGGGCCCTTCACCTCGGAGCGGCCGTTGCCGCCGCAGGTTCTGGCCAATATCGAGGCGCGCTACGGGCTGGACCAGCCGCTGTGGAAACAGCTGTGGGATTACCTGTACAACATCGTGGTGCATTTCGATTTCGGCCCGTCCTTCAAGTTCAAGGACCGCGACGTGAACGACATCATCGCGCAGGGCTTTCCGATTTCGCTGACCTACGGGATGCTGTCCTTCCTCGTGGCCACGCTGGTGGGCGTCAGTTTGGGCATCGCCGCCGCGATCCGCCACAACAGCTGGATCGATTATTTCGCCGTGGGTCTGGGCATCGCCGCCCAGGCGCTGCCGAACTTCATAATGGGTCCGATCCTGATCCTGACCTTCACCCTGTGGCTGGGCTGGCTGCCGGGCGGCGGCTGGAACGGGGGCCAGTGGCAATACCTGATCATGCCCGTCATCGCGCTTGCGACCTCGTACATGGGCTCGATCGCGCGGATCACGCGTTCGTCGATGCTCGAAGTTCTGAATTCGAACTTCATCCGCACCGCGCGGGCCAAGGGCCTGCCCACCCGCACCGTGATTTGGCGCCATGCGCTGAAACCCACGCTGCTGCCGGTGGTGTCCTATCTGGGGCCGGTTTTCGTCTATGTGCTGACCGGGTCGGTGTTTGTTGACATCTACTTCTCGACCGGTGGGCTGGGGCAGGCCTATGTGGGTTCGGCCTTGTCACGCGACTATGCTGTGCTGCTGGGGGTCACGATCCTCTATGGCGTTCTGACCGTTCTGGTGAACCTGCTGACCGACCTGGCTTATGCCTGGTTCGATCCGAAAATCCGTTACTGAGGGGGCTGGCAAATGCTTGGAAAATCTCAGAAAGCCGCCCATCTGGCCGAAGACATCACCGATTACACGGTCATTCAGGGACGTTCGCTTTGGCAGGACGCGCGGATGCGTTTTGTCCGCAACAAAGCCGCCATGGCCAGCGTGTTCATCCTGGGCCTGATCGTTTTGTTCACGATCATCGGGCCCTACTTTGCCGTCTGGAGCAACGAAGAAATCGACTGGAACGTCATGGGCGACGTGGCCGGCATGGGTATGCCGTCCATCGAGACAGGGCACTATTTCGGCGTCGACGATCTGGGGCGCGACCTGTACAGCCGGGTCATCCAGGCCACCACAACCTCGTTGCTGGTGGGTCTGATCGGGGCGGCCACCGCGCTGATCGTGGGCACGTGCTATGGCATCGCCGCCGGATATATCGGCGGGCGCGTCGACGGCGTGATGATGCGCTTCGTCGACATCCTGCTGGCCATTCCGGCCACGCTGGTCATCATCCTGCTGCTGGTCGTGGCGGGGCGGTCGTTCTTCATGCTGTTCATCGCGCTAGGTGCGGTGGGCTGGCTGACCATGGCGCGGATCGTGCGCGGCCAGACCCTGACCCTGAAGAACCGCGAGTTCATCGAGGCCGCCCGCGCCGCCGGTGTCAGCGAGTTCACCATCATGTACCGCCACATCCTGCCCAACCTGCTGGGCGTTGTGATCGTCTATGCATCGCTGCTGGTGCCCGAGATGATTCTGACGGAAAGCTTCATCTCGTTCCTGGGGCTGGGGATCTCCGAGCCCTATACCTCGTTGGGTCGTCTGATCGCCGAGGGCGCCGGAACCATGGGTTACGGCACGTTGTGGCAACTGATGTACCCCCTGGCATTTTACGTCACAATCATCATAACGATGTTCTTCATCGGCGATGGCCTGCGTGACGCACTGGATCCGAAGGACCGCTGACATGAGCCTGCTTTCCGTAAAGAACCTGAGCGTTCAGTTCGACACGTCCGACGGGGTGGTCGAGGCCGTCAAGAACATCAGCTTTGACATCGCGCCGGGCGAATGCCTGGGCATCGTCGGCGAAAGCGGGTCAGGCAAAAGCCAGACCTTCATGGCCGCGATGGGGCTGCTGCCGCCGGCGGGCCGGGCCACCGGGTCGGTGCTGCTGAACGGGCAGGAAATTCTGAACCTGCCCGTGAACAAGCTGAACCAGATCCGCGGCGATGACGTGGGCATGATTTTTCAGGACCCGCTGACTGCCCTGACCCCGCATTTGCGGGTCGGCCAGCAGATGCGCGAAGTCTTGCAGGTGCACGAAGGCCTGCAGGGTTCGGCCGCGCGGCAACGGTGCCTGGAATGGCTGGACCGCGTGCGCATACCCGAGGCCGCGCGCCGTCTGGACCAGTTCCCGCACGAGCTGTCGGGCGGGATGCGCCAGCGGGTGATGATCGCCATGTCGATGCTGTGCAATCCCAAGCTGCTGATCGCCGACGAACCGACCACCGCGCTGGACGTGACCGTTCAGGCCGACATTCTGGACCTGATGGTGCGTCTGCAAAAGGACGAAGGCACCGCCATCGCCCTGATCACGCATGACATGGGCGTCGTGGCCCGCATGTGCGACCGGGTGCAGGTCATGCGCCTGGGTGAGTTCGTCGAGGCCGGTGACACGCGCGAGATCTTTCACGCGCCCAAGCACGGCTATACCCGCACCCTGATCGAGGCCATGCCCCGCATCGACGCGGGCGACGCGCCCAAGGCGGTGGAGACCGACGAGGCGCCGCTGCTGAAGGTCGATGACGTCAAGGTGCATTTCCCGATCCACGTTCCGGGCGGCATCTTTGGCCGCAAGGTGCCGTTGAAGGCGGTGAACGGCGTCAGCTTTGACATCCGCAAGGGTGAAACCCTGGGCGTGGTCGGTGAATCTGGCTGCGGCAAGTCCACCCTCGCCCGTGCCGTGCTGCAGTTGATCGAGCCGAGCGACGGGAATGTCAGCTGGCTGGGTCATCCGATCGTCGGGCTGAAACGGGCCGAGCTGAACAAGTACCGCAAGGACCTGCAGATCGTGTTCCAGGACCCGCTGGCCAGCCTGGACC
>NZ_JBXWSK010000140.1:0-3792 GCF_059613385.1 Ruegeria sp. BHSA162 | reverse complement strand
GACGCAGCCTATCTGTGCATCTCCGGGCAGGCGAGTCTGGAATGGACGATGCCGGACGGCGAAAAGCGCAACATCTCCATCGTCGAGCCAGGCCGCCTGATCGGAGACCTGTCGATCATCACCGGCGCGCCTCGGCAACTTGACCTCGTTGCTATGACCGACTGTTCGTTCCTGCGGATCGGTGCGGAAGAGCTGCGCGCGGTGGTAGAAGGTGACGCGGCTGTTTCGATGCGCCTTCTGGAAACGGTTGCCGGGTATCTGACGACCGTCTCGGAACGACTGCTGCTGTCGAACACCCCGTTGACACCCGAAGCCGAGACCGGGGCGGGCGGTTAAGAATGCGTGACCCGCAGCCACACCCGGCCTATGCCCCGCACGAAATCCTGGTGGCGCCGGCCAGGGCTTATCCCGAACTCTGGCGGCTGCTGCTCGGGTTCGCGATCATCACGGTCGTCGTGCTGGCACTGAATCTGGTTCTCCTGGCCGCTGTAACCGCCTTTGGTTCGGCCGAACTGGTGTCCGGTTTCGAAGACGGGTCCTCGGCCCTGGCGCTGCTGGTCATCCTTTCCAGTTTTGCCTTTGCCACATTGGGCGTCGGATTGGCCGTGCGACAGGTGCAGCACCGGAAACTGATCTCCGTGGTTGGGGCGCCGATTCTGACTGTACGGCAATTCTGGCGGGTTCTGCGGGCGCTGGTCGTGCTGGGTGCCTTGCTTTTTGTTCTGCCCCCATACGATATGGGACCGCCCTTGGAGCCAAACCTCCCGGTTTTCAGGTGGCTGCTGCTGTTGCCGCTGGCGCTGGTGGCTGTCCTTATTCAGGTCAGCGCCGAAGAGATTCTATTCCGCGGGTTCCTGCAACAATCGCTGGCCGCGCGGTTCAGGGCCCCGTGGATTTGGATGGGTGTACCCTCCCTGATTTTTGCTGCCGGGCACTACGCACCTCTTGCCGCCGGTGACAATGCTATCCTGATCGCAGTTTGGGCCTTTGTCTTTGGCCTTCTTAGTGCAGACATCACCGCCAGAGCAGGAACGCTGGGACCCGCAATCGCCATGCATTTTGCCAACAATGTAACGGCTCTGCTGATCGTATCGTTGCCTGACGGCCTGGGTGGGCTTGCCCTCTATCATCTTCCGTTCGAAACATCGGACACCGGTATCCTGCGCCAGTGGCTTGTCGTGGATTTCGCGGTGATGATCGTCAGCTGGCTGGTTGCGCGACTTGCGCTCAGGCGCTGATTGCATTTCCTTCCGTAGCGTCTTATTTGACTGCAACCCGCATCAGCAAGGTTCCGACATGAACTGGATCACAAACTACGTCCGCCCCCGGATCAACTCGATCTTCTCTCGCCGTGAGGTGCCCGAGAATCTCTGGCACAAATGCGACGAGTGCGGAACGATGCTGTTCCACCGTGAACTGGCGGACAACCAGAACGTTTGTACCCAGTGCGGACACCACATGCTGATCACCCCGCGCGAGCGGTTCAAGCACCTGTTCGACGGCGGCATCTTCACCGAGGTCGCAGTGCCCGCGCCCAAGGAAGACCCGCTGCAGTTCCGCGATCAGAAGAAATACCCCGACCGCATGAAGGCGGCCCAGAAAAAGACCGGCGAGAAAGAGGCGATGCTGGTCGCCACCGGCGAGATCGGCCGTACGCCGATCGTAGCTGCCGCGCAGGATTTCTCGTTCATGGGCGGTTCGATGGGCATGTATGTCGGCAACGCCATCATCGCCGCCGCGCAAGAGGCAGTGAAGCTCAAGCGCCCGCTGATCCTGTTTTCCGCGGCCGGCGGCGCCCGGATGCAGGAAGGCATCCTCAGCCTGATGCAGATGCCGCGCACCACAGTCGCGGTGGAGATGCTGAAAGAGGCCGGCCTGCCTTATATCGTCGTTCTGACCCATCCCACCACCGGAGGCGTTACGGCGTCCTACGCGATGCTCGGCGACGTGCATATTGCCGAGCCGAACGCCCTGATCTGTTTCGCTGGCCCCCGCGTGATTGAGCAGACGATCCGTGAAAAACTGCCCGACGGCTTCCAGCGCGCTGAATACCTGCTGGATCACGGCATGCTGGACCGCGTCACCAAACGGACCGAGTTGCGGGACGAGTTGATCACGATCATCCGGATGCTGATGGGTCTGCCCCCGGCGGTCAAAGGCGATCTGCCCGCCCCGAACGAGGACGCGGCCGAACAGCCTGACGCGCAGGCCAAGCCTGCCGAAGACCAGCCCAAGAAATGACCGCACCCACATCCGACGTCATCCTCGACCGGATGATGGCGCTGCACCCCAAGATCATCGACCTGACCTTGGACCGTGTCTGGCGTCTGCTCGAAGCTTTGGGTAATCCGCAGGACAAGCTGCCGCCGGTGATCCACATCGCCGGCACCAACGGCAAGGGCTCGACCCAGGCGATGATCCGTGCCGGGCTGGAAGGGGCCGGGCTGACGGCCCATGCCTACACCTCGCCGCATCTGGCACGCTTTCACGAGCGCATCCGCCTGGCGGGCAAGCTGATCTCGGAACCCAAGCTGACCGCCGTTCTGGATGAGTGCTACACCGCCAATGGCGGCGAGAACATCACCTATTTCGAGATCACCACCTGCGCGGCCTTGCTGGCTTTCTCCCGTGTACCTGCCGACTACACATTGCTCGAAGTCGGACTTGGCGGACGACTCGACGCCACGAACGTAATCGCAAAGCCCGCGGTCACGGTCATCACCCCGATCTCGATCGACCACGAACAGTTCCTCGGCAACACGCTGGCCAAGATCGCCGCCGAAAAGGCCGGCATCATCAAGCGCGGCGTGCCCTGCATCGTCGGCCCGCAGCCGGACGAGGCAATGGAGGTCATCGAGGCCACCGCCGCCCGCCTCGGCGCACCCTTGCTGGCCCACGGACAGCACTGGCACGTCCACGAGGAACATGGCAGCCTGATCTATCAGGACGAAAACGGCCTGCGCGACCTGCCGCTGCCGAACCTGCTGGGCGCGCACCAAGTCCAGAACGCCGGCGCCGCACTGGCGGTCCTGCGCCACCTCGACCTCGGCGACGAGGCCTACGAGGCCGCTGTCACCCGCGCCGAATGGCCCGCCCGGATGCAGCGCCTGAAAACCGGCCCGCTGGTCGAACAGGCGCCCCAGGCCGAACTCTGGCTGGACGGCGGCCACAACGCCGCCGCCGGTGTCGCGCTGGCGGACGTCTTGGCCAAGCTGCCCCCGCGACCCACACACCTGATTTGCGGCATGCTCAATACCAAGGATGTAACCGGCTACCTCTCCCCACTGGCACAGGAAGCTGCCAGCCTGACCGCCGTTTCCATCCCGGGCGAGACCAACACGCTGAGCGCCGAAGAAACCGCCGCCGCCGCCAAATCGGTGAACCTGCCCGCGACGACCGCCAGCAGTGTGTCCCAAGCCCTCGACACCATCATCAAAGCCAACCCACAGGCGCGCGTGCTGATCTGCGGCTCGCTCTACCTCGCGGGCAACATCCTGCGCGAAAACGGCTGACCATTCATTGAGTCACAGCTACGCCGGAGGCAACGTTCGCTATTGTCCCCAGTCCAGTGCCTGCATCTCCCGCAGGCGCGAGGCTGTGCGCTCGAACTCGAAAACACCTTCCCCCTCGACATACAGCATCTCAGGCTCGGCGGCCGCTGAACAGATCAACCGCACCTTCGCCTCGTACAGCGCATCGATCAACGTGACGAACCGCTTCGCCTCGTTGAAGTTGTTGCGCGACAGGCGCGGTATGTCCTCGAGCACCAGCACTTTTACCGCATCAGCAATG
>NZ_JBXWSK010000139.1:0-3876 GCF_059613385.1 Ruegeria sp. BHSA162 | reverse complement strand
CTGGATGATCCCGCCCTGCAGGCCGCGTTGAACTCGGACGTGTTCTATATCGGCGCGCTGGGGTCGTCGCGCACCCATGCCAAACGGGTGCAGCGGATGACAGAGGCGGGCTTCTCGACCGAGCAGTTGCAGCGCATCCACGGGCCGATCGGTCTGGACATCGGCGCGGCCGGACCGGCCGAGATTGCCGTTGCGATCATCGCGCAGATGACGGCGGTGCTGCGGGGCAAGGCATGAAATTCGGCTCGGTGCCGGTTGCGGACGCGAAGGGCGCGATCCTTGCGCATTCGGTCATGGCTGGCATGAAAAAGCTGCGCAAGGGACTGATGCTGGACGACACGCATGTCGCCCTGTTGGCCGAGGCGGGCGTGTCCGAGGTGGTCGTCGCGCGGCTGGAACCCGGCGACTGTCACGAGGACGAGGCCGCGCGCCAATTGGCTGCGGCACTGACCCCGGATCCGAAGGGAGCCAACTTGCGCGTGACCGAGCCGTTCACCGGCCGCGTCAACCTGATTGCCAATCAGGCGGGCGTAGCCGTTCTGGATGTTGAGGCTCTGCTGGCGTTCAATCAGGTCAACCCGATGATCACGGTGGCCACCGTTCCGCAGCATCAGCAGATGGGCGCGGGCGGCATGGTCGCCACGATCAAGGTCATTTCCTACGCTGTGCCGCTGGCGGACGTTCAGCGCGCGGCCGAGCTGGCAAAGGGGGCCATTCGCCTGGCAGCGCCGATATTTGGCAGCGCCGGGTTGGTGGTGACCGACATTCCCGGCGGGCCGCCCAACGACAAGGGCATCGCCGCGATGCGCGGCCGGGTCGAGGCCCTGGGTCTGAGCCTGGTGGACGTGCAGATCGTTCCGCACGCGGTCGACGCTCTGGCGCAGGCAGTGTCCCGGATGAACACCGATATCGTGATGATCCTGACCGGCTCGGCCACATCCGATGTCGAGGACGTGGCGCCTCAGGCTGTTCGGCGCGCGGGCGGGCAGGTGGACCGTTTCGGTATGCCGGTTGATCCGGGCAACCTGTTGTTTCTCGGGGTTTTGGGCAAGCGGCCGGTCATCGGTTTGCCGGGATGCGCACGTTCGCCCGCGTTGAATGGGGCCGACTGGGTGCTGTCTCGGGTCGCCTGCGGCATCCCGACCACGGGAGCCGATATCGCGGCGATGGGCGTCGGTGGTCTGCTCAAGGAAATCCCGACCCGTCCGCAACCTCGGGCCAAACGCAAAGTGACGTAACGGCAGTTTCGCCCCGTTGGCGACCTGCAATACATGTTGGCAGTTTGCTCCTAAGGGACGGGTTGGAAACGGCCAAGTTTTTTGTTCTCAAACGACTTTTCCCGTGTTTAACTCGGGCCAAGGATAAATACGAAAATGGGAGGAACTTATGACACAGGTCTCAATGACCGTGAACGGAAAGACCGTGAGCGGTGATGTCGAAGGCCGGACGCTGCTGTCCAGCTTTCTGCGCGATCACCTGTCGCTGACCGGTACCCATGTGGGCTGTGACACGGCCCAATGCGGCGCCTGCGTGGTTCATGTGAACGGCGAGGCGGTGAAGTCCTGCAACATGCTGGCGCTCGAGGCGGACGGGGCCGATGTCGGCACCATCGAAGGGCAGGCTAACCCAGACGGCTCCTTGAATGTGATCCAGCAGGCGTTCCAGGATCATCATGGCCTGCAATGCGGTTTCTGCACGCCCGGCATGGTGATGTCGGCAGCGGCCCTGCTGAAGGAAAACCCGCGCCCGACCGAGGCTGAAATCCGCAAATACCTGGAAGGCAACCTGTGCCGGTGCACCGGGTACCACAACATCGTCAAGGCGATCATGGCCGCGTCCGGCCAAGACGTCAGCCACATCGCCGCCGAGTGATGCCGCTGCGGGCGTGACTGAGAACGCCCGTGGGATGACTGGGATGCACGCAAGCATCCGTTTATGGGAGGAGAACAAGCTATGCCCAAAGACAGTGGCATCGGAGCCAGTTCCAAGCGCCGCGAGGACGTGCGCTTTTTGACCGGAGCGGGCAATTACACCGACGACATCAACGTACGTGGTCAGGCCTATGTGTATTTCCTGCGATCCGACATCGCGCATGGCCGGATCAAAAGCATCGACACGTCCGCCGCCGAGTCCATGCCCGGCGTGGTCCGGGTGTTTACCGGCAAGGATTTCGAAGGCGTGGGCGGCATGCCCTGCGGCTGGGAGGTGACCGACAAGCACGGCGCGCCCATGCAGGAACCGCCGCACCCGATCCTGGCGCAAGGCAAAGTGCGCCATGTGGGCGACCCGATCGCCGCCGTCGTGGCCGACAGTCTTGAGCAGGCCCGTGACGCGGCCGAGGCGATCGACGTGGATATCGAGGAACTGCCCGCGGTTCTGGACATGAAAGCCGCCGCCGAAGAGGGCGCGCCGCTGGTCCATGACGATTTGAAAAACAACATCTGCTATGACTGGCAGTTGGGCGAGGCCGACGATGCCAAGGTGAACGAGGTGTTCGCCAATGCGGCGCATGTCACCACCTTGGAACTGGTGAACAACCGTCTGGTCGCCAACCCGATGGAACCGCGCGTGGCCGTGGCGGAATACAGCCGGGGCACGGATGAATACACGCTCTATACCACGTCGCAGAACCCGCATGTGATCCGGCTGTTGATGTGCGCCTTCGTGCTGGGCCTGCCCGAGCACAAGGTCCGCGTCGTGGCGCCGGATGTGGGTGGGGGTTTCGGCACCAAGATCTTCCACTACGCAGAAGAGGCGTTCTGTACCTTCGCGGCCAAGGCCTGCAATCGCCCGGTCAAGTGGACGGCCAGCCGTTCCGAGGCGTTCATGTCGGACGCACAGGGCCGCGACCATGTCAGCAAGATCGAACTGGCGCTGGATGCCGACAACAATTTCGTCGGGCTGCGGACAAACACTTTTGCCAACCTTGGGGCGTATCTGTCGACATTTTCCAGCTCGGTACCCACTTGGCTGCACGGGACGCTGATGGCGGGCAACTACAAGACGCCGGTCATTCAGGTGAACGTGCGGGCGATGTTCACCAACACCGTGCCGGTGGATGCCTATCGCGGCGCAGGCCGCCCCGAGGCGACCTATCAGCTGGAGCGCGTGATCGACAAGGCCGCGCGCGAGCTGGGCGTTGACCCGGTGGCGCTGCGTCGGCAGAACTTCATCACGCAGTTCCCCTATGACACGCCGGTGGCGCTGACCTATGACACCGGCGACTACAACGGCACTATGGACAAGCTGGAGCCGGCCGCCGATTTCGCGGGCTTCCCGGCGCGTCGCGCCGAAAGCGAGGCGCGTGGCAAGCTGCGCGGCCTGGGCGTGAACTGCTATATCGAGGCCTGCGGCATCGCGCCCTCGAACATCGTGGGGATGCTGGGGGCGCGTGCGGGTCTCTATGACGCGGCGACCGTGCGGGTGAATGCCACCGGCTCGATCAGCGTCATGGTGGGTGCGCATAGCCACGGGCAGGGGCACGAAACGGCCTTTCCGCAGGTCGTGGCCGACATGATTGGCATCGACGAGTCGATGGTCGAGATCGTGCACGGCGATACCTCGAAGATCCCGTTCGGCATGGGCACCTATGGGTCGCGCTCGCTGGCTGTCTGTGGATCGGCCATGGTCAAGGCGACCGAAAAGGTGATCGACAAGGCCAAGAAGATCGCGGCGCATCTGCTGGAGGCGTCCGAGGCCGATATCGAGCTGAAGGATGGCCAGTTCACCGTGGCCGGCACTGACAAGTCGGTGGCCTGGGGGGATGTGACCCTGACGGCCTATGTGCCGCACAATTTCCCGCTGGAGGTCGAGCCGGGCCTGGAGGAGACCGCGTTCTATGATCCGGCCAACTTTACCTTCCCGGCCGGCGCCTAT
>NZ_JBXWSK010000138.1:0-4090 GCF_059613385.1 Ruegeria sp. BHSA162 | reverse complement strand
CGCTGCGCGAAGAAGTTGCGGCACAGATCCAAAAGCCGATCTCGAAACGCGACGCCTGGATCGTGGATGATGAAACCGAACATCCGATCACGCGTTTTGCCCAAGCCGTATGGACCAATATGCGCCACACGCTGGAGCGGCTGGACAAGTCGATGTTCGACGCGGTTGCCCAGTTGCTGGCCGATACCGAGCGCCATTTGTATGTCGTGGGCGGCCGCATCACCCGCTCGAACGCCGACTATCTGTTCAACCACATGCAGATCATCCGGCCCAACGTGACCATGCTGGGCAACTCGGCCAACGTATGGCCGCAATACCTGCTGGACATGGACGAAAGCTCGGTTCTGGTCATCTTCGACATCCGCCGCTACGAGGCGCATCTGGAAAAGCTGGCACAAGTTGCGTCCGATCGCGGGGTGACCGTCGTGCTGTTCACCGACCAATGGGGGTCGCCCATCGGCAAATCGGCCAACTATACCTTTCACGCTCTGGTCGAAGCTCCATCAAGCTGGGATTCAACGATCGCACTTCAACTCATTTCGGAAACCCTGATCGCCGAGGTTCAGGAAGCCCGCTGGGAAGAAAGCAAAGAGCGTATCGAGGAGTTGGAACGCTATTTCTCGACCACACGGATTTTCCGCAGCCACGAGGCGTGAGCCTTGGCTGCCTTCAATCCCATTGTTCCATTGGACCGCGACCTGTAGGGTGTCGGCCAACGCGAGTCTGAAACCTGCTTCCAACCCTTGATGACTCTTTGTCTGGTGGGTTGGGTCCGACAGTGACGGACATCGCGGCGAAACGACCCGGGCAAGTGGTCGAAAAACCAAGAGGCCGAGCCAGTGGAACGCCGCAATTCAATGGATGCATTGCGCACCGACGAAGTCAGGGATGCACGGAACCGAGGGGTTACGTTTCTCGGGATTGCGTTCCTGTTCAGCATCTTCGTCAACCTGCTGATGCTGACGGGGCCGTTGTTCATGCTCCAGGTCTATGACCGCGTTTTGGGGTCTCGCGCCGTTGAAACGTTGACCGCACTATTTTTGCTGGTTGCGCTGCTGTACGCTCTGATGGCCATGCTGGATTTTGCGCGCGGTCGCATTGTCGCGCGATTTGGTGCCCGGTTTCAGTCGACTCTGGACCAACGTGTGTTCGATGCAACCTTGCGCGATGCACTGGTGCCGCAAATCCGTGCAGCTCCGGCAAGAGCGCTGCGCGATTTGGAAGCCATTCAAACGCTGTGCTCCTCGCCCGTTTTGCTAGCGGCCATGGATATCCCGTGGACACCCGTTTTCCTCGCGGCGATCTTTCTTTTTCATCCACTGCTCGGATGGTTGGCCGTAACAGGCGGAGCGGTGCTGATCGTGATCGCAATCCTGAACCAGATGATGACCCATCGCAAAGTGG
Organism: Ruegeria sp. BHSA162; assembly: GCF_059613385.1. Taxonomy (NCBI): domain Bacteria; kingdom Pseudomonadati; phylum Pseudomonadota; class Alphaproteobacteria; order Rhodobacterales; family Roseobacteraceae; genus Ruegeria; species Ruegeria sp. BHSA162. Next base: position 2,686 of record NZ_JBXWSK010000138.1, on the reverse strand, counting down.
CTCAGGCACAGGCTGCGTCCGCGTTGGCGAATTCAATGTCCGAAAATGCACGCCAGGCAGCCGAGGTCATTCGCGCCCAAGGCATGCGAAAGGACATAACGCGGCGTTGGTTGACACAAAGAGCGGCCGCGCTGTCCCAGAGTATTGCCGCCAGCGACTGGACTGGCAGCTTCACCTCACTGACCAAATCGCTCAGGCTGTTTCTGCAATCGGCTATTCTCGCCTTGGGAGCCTGGCTTGTACTGCAAAACGAAATGACCGCCGGTGCGATGATCGCAGGCTCTATCCTTTTGGGCCGCGCACTCGCGCCGATTGAGCAGGTCATTGGACAATGGGGCGCGATCGAGCGGGCCCGTAGCGCCTGGTCATCGCTTAGCCACTATTTGGCCCATGTCCCTGTCGAACCCTCCAGAACCCGCCTGCCCACACCGGAAGCCCGTTTGTCGGTCCGGAACCTGACGATCATACCCCCTGGATCCGAAACCCCCACTATCCAAAACGCCTCGTTCGTGTTGGAGCCCGGCCGTGCCCTTGGAGTGATCGGCAAAAGCGGTTCGGGAAAAACCACGCTCGCCAAAGCGCTGTTGGGCCTTTGGACACCTGCTGCCGGAGAGATCAGATTGGGCGGCGCAACTCTGGATCAATACGACCCTGATGAGTTGGGGCGCCACATCGGCTATCTTCCGCAGCATGTCACACTTTTCAACGGAACGGTGGCCGAGAATATCGCTCGCATGTCGCTGAACCCTGATGAACTGGCTGTTGTTGCGGCAGCGAAGAAGGCCAATGCACATGACCTGATCCTCTCACTTGAAAAAGGCTATGATACCGTCTTGGAAGGAGCCAACAGTCAGCTATCCGGAGGCCAGCAGCAAAGGATAGGGCTGGCCCGGGCATTGTACGGCGATCCTGTCCTGCTGGTACTGGATGAACCGAACTCGGCGTTGGACACCGAGGGCACCGATGCCCTGAATGCGGCAGTCCGGGAGTTCAAAGCGGCCGAGCGCGCCGTGATCATCATGACGCACCGACCGATGGCGATTTCAGAGTGCGACCACCTGGCCGTAGTCGAATTGGGTCGGATCGCCAATTTCGGCAGCCGTGACGAAGTGTTGAACGCCATGGTCCAAAATGCGGGTGCAATCCAGAAACAGTTTCGCAAAGCGGGTGAAGCATGACCGAGGTTTCAAGCCCGCCGCCATGGCGGATCACTTTCCCCGCTCTTGTTGGATTCGCCGCGTTGGCCATTCTGGTCGGCGGGCTTGGGGTTTGGAGCGTCAGGACCCATCTGGCAGGTGCAATCGTGACCCAGGCCGTTGTCGAGGTGCAAAGCAATCGGCAAGTTGTGGAACATCCGGATGGCGGTGTCGTGGGCGATATTCTGGTTCGTGATGGCGACCGGGTCGAGCAGGGTGATTTGCTGCTCAGGTTCGATGACACGTTTCTCAAGTCGGAAAAAGTCATCGTGGAATCGCAGTTGTTCGAACTCTTGGCGCGGAAGGTTCGGCTGGAGGCAGAAAGAGACGGGGCAGACGCGAACGCGCTTGCCGACCGGATGCAAAAGCTGGCCGCCGCGGAACCCATCGATCCTGAATTGATTGATGGACAGACCCGGCTGTATTCCGCTCGGTTGGAAACCCTGTCCAAGAAGATCGATCAACTGGGCAAACAAAGGGTTCAGATCGAAAGCGAAATCGACGGGACGAAAGCGCAGCTGGTGGCCCTGCGCAGGCAGCTTGAGCTGATTGGAAACGAGTTGGAGGATCAGCAGAACCTTCTGACACGCGGGTTGACCCAAGCCAGCCGAGTGTCAGCCCTGCAACGTGAAGAAGCCAGCCTGACCGGCGAAATTGGGCGCTTGGAAGCTGCAGTTGCTCGCTTGAATGGACAGATTGCCACCACGGAATTGCAGGTCGTCGAATTGGCCGCCGCTCGTCGGGAAGAGGCCATTGCCGAGTTGCGGCAGGTACAGTCCGAGGTCGTCGAATTGGCCCAACGTAGGTTATCCTTGAATGAAAGGTTGGCGCGTCTCGACATCCGGGCCCCGGTCTCAGGAACCGTTTTCGGCAGCCAGGTCTTTGCGGTGCAGTCGGTCGTCCAGCCAGCGGAACCTATGATGTATGTCGTCCCCCAAAACACGCCACTTGTGGTGGCCGCCCGCGTCGGAGCAATACACGTGGACCAGTTGCACGTCGGCCAACCTGTCGCCCTGCGCTTTCCGGCCTTCAATCAGCGTGAGACACCGGAAATCGAAGGTCGGGTCATCAATGTTTCGGCAGACACGCTCAAGGATGAACAAACCGGATTCACCTATTATCGCGCCGATGTTGTTCCCGTTGAGAGCGAGTTAGAGCGTCTGAACGGACAGGTACTCCTGCCCGGCATGCCAGTTGAGGCCCTGATTAAGACCGACGAGCGTACGCCGCTTTCATACCTGGTCAAACCGATGGCGGACTATTTCAACAGGTCGTTCCGCGAATAGCCAGCCTACACCGCTTCGAGATTCCCAAGCAGGATCGACGTCATGTCCACACTGAACACCCCATCCAGGGCCACAATCGCAGCGCCGGTTTGATAGTCGACATTCGTGGGCGTGATTGAGGAAAGATCGGCGTTCTGGTCCAGATAGACCCATTCCGGCTCGTGTGCGGTGGGCAACCCAACGGCAACCTGCAGGATGGCCAGG
>NZ_JBXWSK010000137.1:0-4235 GCF_059613385.1 Ruegeria sp. BHSA162 | reverse complement strand
AATCCTCTGGCGCGATACTGTCCCGGCCAGAACTGGGAAAACGCATGACGACAATTCTTTCGATCAAGGATCTGCGCAAAACCTATGCCGGCGGGTTCGAAGCGCTGAAAGGCGTATCGCTGGACATCGAAGAGGGCGAGATCCTGGCCCTGCTCGGTCCGAACGGGGCGGGAAAGACAACCCTGATCTCGACGGTTTGCGGGATTACCACGCCCACGTCTGGGACCGTCACAGTAGGGGGGCACGACATCCTCACGGACTTTCGTGCAGCCCGGCGCATGATCGGCCTCGTGCCGCAGGAAATTGCGCTGGAGCCGTTCGAGAAGGTCTGGAACACCGTACGGTTTTCGCGCGGTCTGTTCGGCTATGGGCAGGACAGTGCCCGGATCGAAGAGATCCTGCGCAAGCTGTCGCTGTGGGACAAGCGCAAGAACGCGATCAAGGAACTGTCGGGCGGCATGAAGCGGCGGGTGCTGATCGCCAAGGCGCTGGCGCACGAGCCGCGGGTGCTGTTTCTGGATGAACCCACCGCCGGTGTGGATGTCGAACTGCGCAAGGACATGTGGGCCATCGTCGACGAGTTGAAGGCTGCCGGTGTCACCATCATTCTGACCACCCACTACATCGAAGAGGCCGAAGCCATCGCCGACCGGATTGGTGTGATCGACAAGGGCGAACTGATGCTGGTGCAGGACAAAAACACCTTGATGGCGCAGATGGGCAAGAAGCAGATCGAGGTCATGCTGACCCGCACGATCTCGGACATTCCCGGCAGTCTGGCCCACCACAATCTGGTGCTGAACGGGCAGGGCGATGCGCTGATCTATACCTACGACACCAACGCCGATCGCACTGGCATCACCACTTTGCTGAATGACGTGGCCGAGGCGGGGCTGGTGTTGCGTGACGTTCAGACCCGGCAATCGAGCCTGGAAGAGATTTTCGTCAACCTCGTGTCCGGAGATGCCGCATGAACTGGTCCGCCATCGCCGCCATCTACCGGTTCGAAATGGCCCGGTTCTTCCGCACCCTCGCGCAGAGCTTTCTGTCACCGGTTCTGTCGACCTCGCTGTACTTCGTGGTGTTTGGCACTGCCATCGGCAGTCGCATCCAGGAGGTCGATGGCGTCTCCTACGGCGCCTTCATCGTGCCGGGGCTGATCATGCTGTCGGTGGTGATGCTGTCGATCTCGAACGCGTCCTTTGGCATCTATTTCCCCAAGTTCCTGGGCACGATCTACGAACTGCTCTCGGCTCCGGTGAATTTCATCGAGATCGTGATCGGCTATGTGGGCGCCGCCGCGACCAAGGCGTTGTTCGTGGGATTGGTGATCCTGACCACCGCCACGTTCTTCGTGGACATCCGCATCGAGCACCCCTTCGCGATGGCCGCCTTTCTGATCCTGTCCTGCCTCAGCTTTTCCCTGCTGGGCTTCATCATCGGGATCTGGGCCAGCAATTTCGAACAGATGTCGTTGGTACCGCAGCTGGTTGTGACGCCTCTGATCTTTCTGGGCGGCACGTTCTACTCGATTTCGATGCTGCCGCCGGTGTGGCAGACGATCTCGTTGTTCAACCCGGTGGTCTATTTGATCTCGGGCTTTCGCTGGTCGTTTTACGGGCTTTCGGACGTGCCCATTCTGCTTAGCCTTCTGGCGATCCTGGCCTTTACCGGCTTCTGCCTGGCGGTCATCGGTTGGATCTTCAAAACCGGGTGGCGCATCCGCAGCTAGGGCGTTGCATTTTTGCCGTGGCTGAACAGGATTTTGGTTCACGTCACGTTCATGGCAGGTGGGGTCCCTTGTTTAAGGGGCGGGCGCACTCTACATCGGCACCCATGAAACTCAGCCTGCCGTTTCTCAACAAGCAGCCAACCGTGGCTGTCGTTCGCCTGTCCGGAGCCATTGGAATGGCTGGCCGAGCCTCGCTGAACGATGCCTCTTTGGCACCGGTTCTGGAAAAAGCCTTCCGCAAGGGAAAACCTGCCGCCGTCGCGCTCGAGATCAATTCGCCGGGCGGATCGCCGGTGCAAAGCTCGCTGATCGGTGCGCGGATCCGACGGTTGGCCGACGAGTTCAAGGTGCCAGTCCATGCCTTTGTCGAGGACGTGGCGGCCTCGGGTGGTTATTGGCTTGCGGCTTCGGCGGACGAGATCTGGGCGGATGACAGCTCGGTTCTGGGGTCGATCGGGGTCATCTCCTCGGGGTTCGGAGCCCATGTTTTTCTGGCCCGTCAGGGGATCGAGCGGCGCGTGCACACCGCCGGGAAATCCAAATCGATGCTGGACCCGTTCTCTCCGGAGAAAGAAGAGGATGTCGCGCGTCTCAAGGGGCTTTTGGAGGACATCCACCAGAATTTCATTGCCTATGTGAAAGCTCGGCGCGGCAGTCGCTTGGACGAGGCCGCCGATCTGTTTACCGGTGAAATCTGGCTGGCGCGGCGTGCGCATGAACTTGGGCTGATCGACGGCATCGCGCATCTGAAGCCAAGGATGCAGGAAGTGTTTGGCGACAAGGTCAAATTCCGGCGCTACGGGTTGCGCCGACCGATCTGGTCGCGTTTCGGAACGGACATGGCACAGGACGCCATTTCCCTGCTCGAGGAGCGCGCGGCCTACGCGCGCTTTGGTATGTGACGTGATCGTCAAGGTCGTCATTCTGTTTCTGGTTGCCATGGGGGTCCTGGCGATGTTCGGAAAGCTGCGCTTTCCCGGCCAACAGCGATTGAACTCCGCGAAATGTCCGCGCTGCGGTCGATTCCGGATCGGCAAGGGCCCCTGCAAATGTGAGCAAGGAGGGCGTCGATGACGGCCTGGCTGCTTTCCGGTCTTGGCTTGTTGATCCTGCTGTTGGCCGGTGACGCGCTGGTGCGGGGTGCGGTGAATCTCAGCCTGCGTCTGGGTGTTCCCGCCCTAATCGTCAGCCTGACGATCGTGGCCTTCGGTACCTCGGCGCCTGAGCTTCTGATTGCCATCAAGGCCATCGAGGAAAATGCGCCCGGTATCGCGTTGGGCAATGTCGTCGGTTCGAACACGGCCAACATCCTGCTGGTCTTGGGTTTGCCGGCCTTGCTGGCCACGATCCACAGCAGCGAATGCAACACGCGCAGAAACTACATCTTCATGTTGCTGGCCTCGGTTCTGTTCATCGGTTTGGCCTTTTGCGGGGAATTCAACCTGTTCAGCGGGGCAATCCTGCTGGCGGGATTGGCTCTGATCCTGCTCAACGCCTTCCGAGAAGCGCACGCGCATCGCAACTCCTGCTCGGAAGAGCAGGACCTGGAAACGCTGGAAGAGGCCGACCCGGACATGCCGTACTGGAAGGTGTCGCTGTATCTGGTGCTGGGGCTGATTGGCCTGCCGATGGGCGCGCACCTTCTGGTCGACAACGCGACCATCATTGCGCGGACCTACGGGGTCAGTGAAACGGTGATCGGGTTGACGCTGGTCGCGGTCGGAACCTCGCTTCCCGAACTGGCGACCACCGTCATGGCCGCGTTGCGCCGGCAGGCCGATGTTGCTCTGGGCAACGTCATCGGTTCGAACATGTTCAACCTTCTGGGCATTGTCGGTATCGCCACGCTGTTCGGGCGCATCCCCGTGGACCCCGAATTCCTGCAATTCGATCTTTGGGTCATGCTGGGCTCGTCCTTGCTGCTGATCCCGTTCGTTTTCTTCAAGCAAGACATCACCCGGGTCTGGGGGTTCATATTGACACTGCTTTACGTCACATACGTCGTGATCTTGTTGGCCTGATCTGACTGAAAGGAGCCCCTTCATGACCCGAGCACTGGTGACCGGCGCCGGCATTCGACTGGGGCGGGCCATGGCGTTGTATCTGGCGAAACGTGGCATGGACGTTGCCGTGCATCACGCAACCTCGGGCGCTGCCGCTGCCGAGACCGTGTCCGAGATCCAGTCGATGGGCCGCAATGCCGTGGCGCTGCAGGCCGATCTGCTGGACGAGGATCAGGTGCAGACCCTTTTGCCGCGCGCGGCCGAGGCGCTGGGCGGTCCGATCACCTGTCTGGTCAACAATGCGTCGATCTTCGAATACGACAACATCCGCACTGCCACCCGGCAAAGCTGGGATCGCCACATGGACAGCAACCTGCGCGCGCCCTTCGTGCTGACGCAGGCCATGGCAAGCCAGGGTCTGGAACCCGAGATGGATGAGAATGACGAACCCGTCGCGACCGGCTTGATCGTGAATATGGTCGACATGCGGGTGCGCAAAC
>NZ_JBXWSK010000136.1:0-4461 GCF_059613385.1 Ruegeria sp. BHSA162 | reverse complement strand
AGCCAGCGCCGCAAAGGCCGGACCCCAACCCACACAGGAGAGGACAATGGGAAAACGTGACGAGTTGATCGCCAAATACGCGGATGATCTGAAGAACAAGTGCGGGATGGACCCCGACATGGACCTGCTGACCAAGGTGACGATCGGTTGCGGGCCGTCGATCTATGACGCGGATGCCGCAACCGTGGCCGCCAGCCAGGAAAGCGAGTTGGAAACGGTCAAGAACAACTTCCTGATCAAGAAACTGGGCCTGTCGGATGGCCCCGAGCTGATGGAAGCGATCAACAAGGTCATCGAAACCTACGGCAAGTCCGAACGCAACAAATACCGCGCGGTCATCTACTACATGCTGACCAAGCATTTCGGCAAAGAGTCGGTCTACGGCTGATCCCGCCGCGACATTCGGAAACGCCCGCCCGACTGGTTCGGCGGGCGTTTTGCATTTGAATCATAATCTATTGATTTCATGTTTGAAAAACCGCCGTGTTCTGGGGTACGTTCAACCCGTGACCAGGACGGTCAGAACCAGAGATTTCTTTGCGTGTGGTGAGTAGGGAGCACGCGGGGTAGGGAAGGTTCTGCATCGTCAGGGCCTTCCCTTTTTTCTCAATCCGCCTGGGTCTGGCCCAGTTCGCAGATCACCGCCCATTCAGCATCTGAGACGGGCTGCACCGACAGGCGCGAGTTTTTCACCAACACCATGTCGTTCAGTCGCGGATCGGCCTTGATCTGGTCCAGCGTGACCGGTTTGGCGAAGGGGCGCACCGCCTTGATGTCCACGCAATCCCACCGGTCGTCGTCGGTGGTGCTGTCGGGATGGGCTTCGGCGCAGATCTCGACGATGCCGACGATCGCCTTGTCCTTCTGCGAATGGTAGAAAAACCCCTGGTCGCCCAGCTTCATCTGCCGCATGAAATTGCGGGCCTGATAGTTGCGCACCCCGTCCCATTCTTCGCCCGCGTCGCCCTTGGCGCCCTGCTGGTCCCAGCTCCAGGTCGAGGGTTCGGATTTGAACAGCCAATACGCCATCAACCGATGACCTTCTTCCACGGGATCAGTTCGACCGATGTGAACAGACCGGCCTTGGCATAGGGGTCGTTGTCGGCCCAGGCCTGTGCGGCGGCCAGGTCCTCGACATCCAGGATGACCAGCGACCCGATCATGGCATCGCCGTTCAGCAACGGCCCGGCTTGTGCGACCACGCCGGTTTCTTCGATATAGGCCAGGTGCGCGGCGCGGTTGTCCAGACGGGTCTGCAGGGCGCCGTCCTTGTCCCGGGCGATCAGGGCGATAAGCATGTCATTCCTCCTTGAGTGGGCGATTGAGCAGGGATTGCAAAGCCTCGGCAACACTGTAGGCGCCACGGCTGAGCTGCGCCACCGTCTGGCATATGGGCATGTCCAGCGCCTCGGTCGCGGCGATGGCGGCCATGGCATTTGCCGTGGCCACGCCTTCGACGGTGGTCGCGGCGTCAAAGGTCTCGTTGCGGCCCAGCGACAGGCCGAACCGGAAGTTGCGCGACAGGTCGGACGAGCAGGTCAGGACCAGATCGCCCAGACCCGACAGGCCCATCAGGGTCTCGGGCCGGGCGCCGCGCGTCGCGGCAAAGCGCTGCATCTCGGCAAAGCCGCGGGTCATCAGGGCCGCGCGGGCGCTGTCCCCCAGACCCGCGCCGATGCAGGCTCCGCAGGCGATGGCCATCACGTTCTTCAGTGCGCCGCCCAGTTCGGCCCCGGTCACGTCGGTGGTTCGGTAGAGCCGCAGGTTGGCGGTGGTCAGGGCCTGTTGCAGCCGGGTGCCCAAATCCACGTCGGCGCAGGCCAGTGTCAGCGCCGTCGGCAACCCGCGGGCAATGTCATCGGCAAAGCTGGGCCCGGTCAGCAGGGCGGTGCGGGCATTGGGCAGCACCTGTTCGATCACGGCAATCGGACCGAGGCCGGTGGACAGTTCGATACCCTTGCAGCAGGCCACAAGGGTGCGACCCTGCAGGTCCGCCGCATGGTCTGACAGGACATCGCGCAGCTTTTGCATGGGCACGGCCAGCAACAACACGTCGCTTTGACAGGCCAGGGTGCTGTCGTCGGTCACGGTGATGGCGTCGGGCAGGGTGACACCCGGCAGTCGGGCATCATTGCGGCGGGTCGTCTGCATCGTCTGCGCCTGTTCGGGCGACCGGGCCCACAAGGTGACCGGACCCTTGCCCGCCAACGAGATCGCCAGCGCGGTGCCAAAGGCGCCCGACCCAAGGACCGAAACGTTCATGCCTTGGCCCCCTTGCGCCCGCCGCCCAGCATGGCCGGGCTGGTTTGATCCAGCGGCCAGCGGGGCCGGGCGGTCAGGTCCAGCCCGTCACGCGCGCCCAGCCGGAACCGTTCCAACCCGGCATAGGCGATCATCGCCGCATTGTCGGTGCAAAGGTGCAGCGGCGGGGCGGTAAACCGCGCGCCGACATCCGCGGAAACAGACTCTAACGCAGACCGAATGGCTGTGTTGGCCGCAACGCCCCCGGCCACGGTGATGACCGGCTCGGCCGGGTTGGTTTCAAGATACAGGGCGATGGCGCGGCGGGTCTTTTCGGCCAGCGTATCCACAACCGCCTGCTGGAACCCGGCGCACAGATCGGCGCGGTCCTGACGCGTCAGCCCGCCCTTTTCGGCCACGATCTGGTCACGCATTCGCATCAAGGCGGTCTTGAGCCCGGAAAAGGACAGATCGCATCCGGGCCGATCCAGCAGCGGCCGCGGAAAGCGAAAGCGCTTGGGGTCCCCGTTGCGGGCCTCGGCCTCGACCGAGGGGCCACCGGGCTGGGGCAGGCCCAACAGGCGCGCGGTCTTGTCGAAGGCCTCGCCCGGGGCGTCGTCGATGGTGCCGCCCAGCCGGGTAAACCGCTCGGGGCCGTGGGCGATCAGGTATTGGCAGTGCCCCCCGGATACCAGCAGCATCAGGTAGGGAAAGGCGATCCCGTCCGTCAGGCGCGGGGTCAGCGCGTGGCCGGCCAGGTGGTTGACGCCGATCAGCGGCAGACCGGTGGCCGCGCTGATCCCCTTGGCGCACATCACGCCGGACATGACCCCGCCGATCAGTCCCGGCCCGGCGGTCACGGCCACGGCGTCTATATCCTGCAGAGTCAGGCCCGCCTGCTCCAACGCCTGCTGCACGCAGACATCCAGCTTTTCGGCATGCGCGCGCGCCGCGATCTCGGGCACCACGCCGCCAAAGGCACTGTGCAGGTCCGTCTGGCCATGCACTACCGAAGACAGAACCTGCACCGGTTCGCCCTCGGTCTGCCGCACCACGGCCGCCGCCGTGTCGTCGCAGCTGCTTTCCAATCCCAGAACGGTAAGTGTTTGCACCATCGGCCTGAACCATTGCATCATGATCTGGTCGCGGGGTATCACCCCGCGCCGCAGCAAACAATCCTCAAGGCCCGAACGCCCGCCCGTGTACCTGTTGATGTCCCGCCCCCGCGCCGCCTCGGAAAGGTTCGTGGCGCAGCTGCCCGAACGTTTGCGGTCGCGGGTTCAGGTGATCTATTCCCCGCTGCTGGATATCCGACCGATGGAACAGGCGGTGGACACGACCGGAATCCGGGGACTGATCTTCACCTCGGCCAATGGCGTGGCGGCCGCCGCGGCGCAGGATGTGCGCCGGGATCTGCCCGCCTATTGCGTGGGGCCGGCCACCACCGAAACGGCCCGCCAGGCGGGGTGGGAGGCCCGGATGGCCGGCGAAACCGCCGAGGAGCTGGTGGCCAAACTGCTCAAAGAGCGCCCGGACAGCCCGCTGCTGCATCTGCGCGGCGAACACAGCCGGGGAAACATCGCGGCCCGGCTGACCGAACTGGGGCTGACCGTGCGGGAACAGCCGGTCTATCGCCAGCAGCTGCTGCCTTTGACGCCCGAGGCCCAGGCGGCTGCGGCTGGTTCGGCCCCGGTGATTGCGCCCTTGTTCTCGCCGCGGACCGCGCGACAATTTGCCGAACTTTGGCCCGGACCGGCACCGCTTTTGGTCGCTGCGATGAGCGGACCGACCGCCGAGCCCCTTGAAAACTTGGCGATTGCCCGTTTGCGGATTGCCAAACGCCCGACCCCCAAGAAAATGCGGAAAGCCGTGAAAAAACTCGTTAAATACGCGATCCGGCTTGAGGGTGCGATGGGCGCGGATTAACTTGGACGCGTCTGCGCGTCAGGTTTTATGGGAATCGACAGGGGGAAGTGACGGTGGCTGCCAAGAAAGACACAGACCAGAAACCGGCCGACGACCCCAAGGTCGAGGAGGTGCCCGAAGCGGTCGACGCCAAGACTGACGCCTACACGCTTGACCCGGAAGATCGGGTTGAACAAAGCCCTTCCGAAGCCGAAGCCGAAGCCGAAGCCGAAGCCGAAGCCGAAGCCGAAGCCGAAGCCGAAGCCGAAGCCGAAGCCGAAGCCGAAGCCGAAGCCGAAGCCGAAGCCGAAGCCG
>NZ_JBXWSK010000135.1:0-4467 GCF_059613385.1 Ruegeria sp. BHSA162 | reverse complement strand
GACAGCAAGCCCGAAGAGCTGGACCAGCTGGATCGCCAGATCCTGCAGCTCCAGATCGAGGAAGAGGCGCTGAAGCTTGAAGATGACGCGGCTTCGAAAGATCGGCTTGAGGCCTTGCAGAAGGAACTGGCCGAACTCAAGGAGAAATCCGCCGAGCTGACAGCCCAGTGGCAGGCCGAGCGTGACAAGCTGGCCAGCGCCCGCGAGTTGAAGGAACAGCTGGACAAGGCGCGTGCCGAGCTGGAGATCGCCAAGCGCGAGGGCAACCTGGCCAAGGCCGGTGAGCTGTCCTATGGCGTGATCCCCGAGCTGGAGCGCAAGCTGGCCGAGGCCGAAAGCCAGGAAAGCAACGCGGTCATGGCCAAGGAAACGGTGCGTCCCGAACAGATCGCGGCCGTGGTCGAACGCTGGACGGGTATCCCGACCTCGAAGATGCTGGAAGGCGAGCGCGAAAAGCTGCTGCGCATGGAAGAAGCGCTGCATGCCCGCGTGGTCGGCCAGGACGAGGCCGTGCGCGCCGTGGCCAATGCCGTGCGTCGGGCCCGGGCCGGTCTGAACGACGAGAACCGCCCGCTGGGCTCGTTCCTGTTCCTCGGCCCGACCGGTGTAGGTAAGACCGAGCTGACCAAGGCCGTCGCCGAATACCTGTTCGACGACGAACACGCGATGGTGCGGATCGACATGTCAGAGTTCATGGAGAAACACGCCGTCGCCCGCCTGATCGGTGCCCCGCCGGGCTATGTCGGCTATGAGGAAGGTGGCGTTCTGACCGAAGCCGTCCGTCGCCGGCCGTACCAGGTGGTTCTGTTCGACGAGGTCGAGAAGGCGCATCCGGACGTGTTCAACGTGCTGTTGCAGGTGTTGGATGACGGTGTGCTGACCGACGGTCAGGGCCGCACGGTCGACTTCAAGCAGACGCTGATCGTGCTGACCTCGAACCTTGGGTCGCAGGCGCTCAGCCAGTTGCCCGAAAGGGCCGATACGGCGCAGGCCAAGCGCGACGTGATGGACGCGGTCCGGGCGCATTTCCGGCCCGAGTTCCTGAACCGTCTGGATGAGACCATCATCTTCGACCGGCTTCAGCGGTCGGACATGGATGCAATCGTCGACATCCAGCTGTCCCGCCTGCGGAAGCGGCTTGCCGGGCGCAAGATCGATCTTGTGCTGGACGATGCCGCCAAGGAGTGGCTGGCCAACGAAGGCTACGACCCGGTCTTCGGGGCGCGTCCGCTCAAGCGCGTAATCCAGCGTGCCCTGCAGAACCCGCTGGCCGAAGCCCTGCTGGCCGGCGACATCCGGGATGGCGACACCGTGCCGGTAACTGCCGGACCCGATGGTCTGATCATCGGCGACCGGTTGGGCACCAGCGACCGCCCGCGCCCGGACGAGGCCGTGGTCCACTAAGCTGCGGTTTGGCTGCAACAGGAAAGGCCCGCCAGAGATGGCGGGCCTTTTTCATGTGCACCATCAGTCGTGGTTCTGACGGCTTTTGCGCAATGCGCGCAAGTCGTCTGCACTCAGGCGCGGACCGGACTCGGGCGATGGCGGCGGTACCGGCGGAGCCATGCGCTGGGCCGGATCCACCATATGGCGGCTGGGGCGCCCGTCCTGCAGTTTCAGATAGGCCAATACCGCGCCCGCGGATTGCAGGCTCAGCCCCCAAAGCCCGACCAGGATAAAGCTGAGAAACAAGGCCACAGCAGGCCAGATCGGGTTTTCGATGGCCCCACCGCGGAACAGGCCTTCGATTTCGGTGACGGACGTTGCCAACGCCGGTAGCCCCGCCAGGAATGCCACGGCCAGAAAGGCGAGGACGTAAAGCACCATCATTGATACATAGCTGATGGCCACCAAAGCAAACAGCGGCCAAAAGGAGGCACCCAGATTGCGGAAGGGCGTATAGGGTCGGTCGTCAGGGTCGCTGCCCAAGGCTGCCGCAGCCAGGGGAACCAGCAGACTGGCCCGCGCAGCCGAGGCTACCGTGAATACCGCAACCGTGACGACGAGGCCCGCCACCGAAACCGACGCGCCGGCAGAGGTCAGCCAGTCCAGGGCCGGTGTTTCGGGGGTCTTGGTCAGATCAACCAGATTCGGCGCGACCTTAACAAAGGCCAACCCGACCACTGGCGCAAGAATCAGGGCGATCGCCAGAGACTCCGCCCCGCCATAGGCAATGGCGGGAACGATCAGCTTGCGATAGCCCACACCGGGTCGGATCAGTTTCGACTGGAACCCGAACCGGGCGCCGACCATGATCGGGATCACGCCGGATGAGGCGCTGATCAGGAAGGTTGCAATGAACAGTGTTCCGGGCAGGATCAACCCGATGACGAACCCGATCACGCCACCCAACGCGCCGTACAGAAAAAGGCCGATGAGCAGGATCGGGAACGTCACCGCAAAGCGCCACAGGATCGAAAGGGACAAAGGAATGGTTTTGGTCAGTAACACGGGGCGGCCTTCACACAGTCTCTGGTTGTTTCGGCGATACCTTATCGGGTGTGCAGCTTCCATCCCGTTGATGACGTTCCAAACAGGTGTTCGTCTGTGCGCGACGGGAATGCAACGCAGGCTTCGTTACAGTCCCGTCTCTCAATCGTGACGCAAGTTGCGTTGGTCCGGTGTTAAAACGGGGCTAACTCAAGGCTGATTTTTGAAAATAAACGGAGAACGGAATGGCGCACCGCTGGATCAACACCCTGACACATGCCGATACGACCCCGCTGGCGGCGTTCCTGAACCGCCGACAGATCATGGCAGGACTCGCCGGATCGGGACTGGTGATGATCGCGGGCCGTGCAGGTGCGGAAGATGCGCTGGAGCAGAACACGTGGGAAGAGATCACGTCCTACAACAACTACTATGAGTTCGGGACCCGCAAGGACGACCCTGCGAAATACGCCCATACCCTCAAGACCGAACCATGGAGCGTCACGATCGACGGGTTGGTTGACCGCCCGGGAGAGTATGATTTCCAGGACATCATGTCCGAAATGACGATCGAAGAACGCATCTACCGGTTCCGCTGTGTCGAGGCCTGGTCGATGGTCGTGCCCTGGAACGGGTTCGAGCTGGCCGATCTGCTGAACATGGCCGGTGTGCAGGAGGGGGCGAAATACGTGGCCTTCGAAACCGCACTGCGTCCGGATGAGATGCCGGGCGTTGCATATCCGGTTCTGGACTGGCCGTATCGCGAAGGTCTACGGCTGGATGAAGCCATGCATCCGTTGACGATCATGGCGACAGGCATCTATGGCCGTCCGATCCCAAACCAGAACGGCGCCCCGCTGCGCCTGGTGGTTCCGTGGAAATATGGCTTCAAGTCGATCAAATCGATCGTACGCATCACTCTGACCGAGGACGAGCCGCCAACCAGCTGGAACATGGCCAACTCGCGTGAATATGGGTTCTACAGCAACGTGAACCCGACCGTGGATCATCCGCGGTGGTCTCAGGCCTCGGAACGCCGCATCGGCGGCGGGTTGTTTGCCAAGCGACAACCGACACTGATGTTCAACGGTTACGAAGAAGAGGTCGCAGGGCTTTATGACGGAATGGATCTCAGGGAATACTACTGATGCCATGCACAAGCTGAACCAAATACTGCGCCGAGTTCCTGTCTGGGCGGTCTACATCGCCGGATTGGTTCCGGTGCCCTGGTTGTTCTACCAAGGCATGACCGGTGGCCTTGGGGTCGAACCGATCGAGGCTTTGGAACATGAATATGGAGAACTGGCGCTTCAGTTGTTGATCCTGGGTTTGGCGGTCACGCCGCTGAGGCGGCTCACCGGCTTGAACCTCATGAAGTTCAGGCGGGCCATTGGCGTTTTGACCCTATCCTATGTGGTGTGCCACCTTTTGGTTTGGCTGGTTCTGGACGTGCAAGACCCAGGTCAAATTTGGGCAGACATCATAAAGCGACCCTACATCACGGTCGGCATGGTGGCATTCGTTCTGATGCTGCCGCTTGGGATCACGTCGAACAATGCCTCGGTCCGGTGGCTGGGGGCAGCTTGGAGGCGCCTGCACAAGCTGGTCTACCCGGCAGCCATTCTTGCGGGGCTGCATTACGTCATGCTGGTGAAGGGCTTTCAGATCGTGCCTCTGATCTACCTGTTCGTGATTCTTGCCCTGTTGCTGCTGCGGCTGCCCAAACCGGCATTCAATACGGCGTCCCGGCACGCCGATTCCGCATGACTCGGGGGCTGGGCTGTGGGTAACCATGTGGGAAAGTCAGACAGTGAGTGTTTTCTCACTGCGAGGCCTAGGCGAAAACTGAGTTCTGGGGAGGTATGACGGCAACAATATATTGAAAATAAACAATAGTTTTTGTTTTCGCGATTTTTTTCCTATTCATGTCATTTTCTGCTTGCGGTGATTTGTAGTTATCCTTAGAACGCCCTTCACCGGCGCTGCTGAGGCGGTGTTGGTTGGTCGGATGGACGGCCTGACGGACTGGAAAGACGG
>NZ_JBXWSK010000134.1:0-4543 GCF_059613385.1 Ruegeria sp. BHSA162 | reverse complement strand
GGAAGATCTTCCATTCCATGTTGGCCAGCTCGACCTGCGCGCCCAGCTTCTGCTTCCACATCTGGCTGAGGGCCACGGCGACTTTCTTGTGCGCCTCGGAGGTGTTGTAGACCATCGCGAAACTCAGCGGGTTGTCGGGACCGTATCCGGCCTCGGCCAGCAGTTCCTTGGCCAGCTCGTCGCGCTCGGCTTGCGTCATCGACGCCATTTCCACGACCGGCGGGGTGAACCCTGCGGTGGCTTCGGGCACGAAGGTATAGGCTTCGGGCTGACCGCCGGCCAGGATGTTCTCAGTGATGATCTTACGGTCAACCGCCAGCGACAGGGCCTGACGCACGTTCGGGTCCTTGAAGGCCTCGGGGCCGCCGTCGGACAGGTTGAACGTGTAGTAGTAGTTGCACAGGCGCGGGAAGCTGATTGCCTCGTTCGGGTATTCCTTCTTCAGGCGCGGAAACTGGCCTGCGGGCACCTCGGTGCGGTCCAGCTCACCGGCCAGATAGCGGGTCAGGGCCACGTTTTCATCGTTGATGACCAGCGCCACGACCTTGTCGATGATGGTGTTGTCGTTGTCCCAGTACATCGGGTTGCGCTCGCGCACCGAGCGTTCGTTGGGCAGGTGCTCGGTCAGGATATAGGCGCCGTTCGACACGATTTTGCCGGGCTTGGTCCATTCATCGCCGAACTGCTCGATGACCTTCTGCGGGGCCGGGAAGGTGGTCGAGTGCGTGGTCATCTGCGGGAAATAGGGCAGCGGCGCGCTCAGCTTCACTTCCAGCGTGTGGTCGTCGATCGCCTTGACGCCCAGATCCTCGACCGGCTTGTCGCCCGCGATGATCTCGGCGGCGTTCTCGATCGACATCAGCTCCATGAACCAGGCATAGGGCGACGACAGCGCCGGATCGACGGCACGTTTCCAGGCAAAAACGAAGTCATGCGCGGTGACCGGATCGCCGTTCGACCACTTGGCGTTGTCGCGCAGGGTGAAGGTGTAAACGTCCTTGGTTTCGTTGGTGGTATAGCCAGTGGCCACGCCCGGAACCAGGTAGCCGTCTTCGTCCTGGTTCATCAGACCTTCGAACAGGTCGCGGACAATCTCGGCGCCCGACACGTCCTCGACCACCTGCGGGTCGACCGAGCTGTGCTCGTCCAGCACGCGGTAGACGAAGGTCTGGTCATCGGCCAGCGGCTCGCCGGTGACCGGATGGGTGCCCGCGGCCAGCGCGGCTCCGGTGATGAAGGTCGAGCACAGCAGGCCCGCCACCGAGTTTCGAAGGATGGTGTTCATGATCTTCTCCCAATTATTGTGGCGGCGGTCTGCGCATCCATATGGGATGGCGTCCGGCGGCCCTGGTTGCCCGACATCCGCTGGGACCCGGTTCTTTTGAATTTTGGGTTGTGCCAATTCGCAAGGAACACTGCGTCGCAGCTTTCTGGATTGCAGTCGGTGAAGTGGATGCAAGAGCTTCCTCTCGCTGGCCGAGACCGTGCCACTATTTTGGGCAGGGTTAAAGCCTTCCCATGAGTCCGGATCGCCTAAAGGTAGAAAGAAACTTCGTGACGCGTGGTCGCCGAAATTTTGTAACGATGGCGTGTATCGTTGCGATATTTTCGTGCCCAGGCCGCCCGGATTGCAGCCCGAGGCGCGATCTGTTTCGGCAGAATTTCGCCGCTCGCTTTCGCCCGATCAGGCGAATCGCCAGCGGTCAGGGACGCAGCCGCGACTTCATGCCGGCTTCGGGGAAACAGGTGGGGGGCTGGTCGGTTTCTTCCTGCCAGCGGCCGATCGACCGGCGGGTTTTGTATCCCGGGAGCCCGTCGGCACCGCCCACGTCGTGCCCCATCGCGATCAACGCCTGCTGCATGGTCGCGATATCCGACCGGTAGAGACCGCCCACCTTGCCCCAGCGGCCTTTGAAATCGCCCACGCCATACTGAATGCGATCGCCCACATGGCCCACGAACAAGGCGTAGAGGTCGCTCATGTTGTAGTCTTTGAGAACGTAGAAATTGGGCGTTACGACAAAGGCCGGACCGTTCCGGCCAGCCGGCATCATCAGGTAGCCCTCGCCGCGCAGCTCGTGTTCGGGGAAGGGGCGGCCCGAGACGCGTGTGATGCCCATGGCGACCCAGTCGCGGATCGGGCGACCCTGATCGGGACCCTCAAGCGCGCAGGACACAGATGCCGGTACGGTCACCTCGAACCCCCAATCGCGGCCGCTGACCCAACCGTGCCGCGCGAGGTAGTTTCCGATCGATGCAATCGTGTCGTCAGCCGACCCCCATATGTCGGCCCGGCCGTCTGCATTGCCGTCGGCCGCGTGGTTCAAAAAGCTGGTCGGCATGAATTGGGGCTGGCCCAACGCGCCGGCCCAGCTGCTTTTCATCGTGCGGCCGTTCACGTGACCAGCCTCGACGATCTGCAGCGCGGCGATCAGTTCGCCGGTAAAATAATCCGCGCGGGTGCTCATGAATCCCTTGGTGGCCAGCACCTGGATTGCGTCATGCCGGATCGGAACCTGCCCATAGCCGCTTTCTCGGCCCCAGACCGCAAGGATGATCCGGGCGGGAACGCCGGTCTGTTCCTCGACCCGGCGCAGCGTTTCCTCATGACGCTTGGCCATACGCCGACCGCCGGCGGCGGCACCCTGAACCGAATTTGCGTTGAAATACCGGCCGGGGGACCCGAACTCGGCTTGCCTTTGCTTTTTAGGCGTCCGCGCCGGAGAGCCCGGCGGAACAAGATCGGGCAGTTCCCAATTCAGGCGAACCCCGTCGGTTGCGCTGTAAAACGTGCGGCGCGATACACCCTGCGCCCGAGCCAACGGCCAGACCTGTTGCTGCAACCAGTCCTGAAACTGCCGCTCGACCGCGGCTCGGTCCTGCGCGATCGCTGCGCCGGAAAACGCGATCAGTCCAATCAGAATAAGCAGTAAACGCATGACCCAATGACTGACCCGACCCACTGGGCAAGTCAACTCGACGGTGACGTGGGTTACGGCCGCCCGGGAAAAACCTTGTGAAATCTGCTGACTCTGCCGATAGTTGCACCAACCTGAGGTTTGATGAGGGCGATCCGGCGTGAGCGGAAACAGGACGATACCTGCGGTACTGACAGCGCTGATCGTGGTCGTATTGTGGTTGGGCGCGGCGCAATCGGCTCTGGCCAGCGACAGTTTCATGGATCCTCAAGGCCCTATTGCGGCGGTCCAAAAAACACACCTGGTGCGCGCGACCGCGTTGATCCTGATTGCGGTCATTCCGGTTTTGGTTCTGGTTCCCTTGATCGCTCTACGCTATCGCCGCCGCGCGCAAAGCCCTGCTGCCTATCGGCCAAAATGGGATTTCTCGCCCCTGCTGGAAACCGCGATGTGGGGTGTGCCGGTGGTGATCGTGGCGCTGCTGTCCTTTTATCTTTGGAAAGCAACCCACCGGCTGGACCCTTACGCGGCCCCGTTCGGCGATGAACCGGCCCTGCGTGTGCAGGTGGTGGGGCTGGATTGGAAATGGCTGTTCATCTACCCCGACCTGGGCATCGCGACGGTGGGTGAGTTCGGGGTGCCAACAAAACAACAAGTCGCCCTGACACTGACGACGGACACGGTGATGCAGTCATTCATGGTTCCCGCCCTGGCGGGGCAGATCTATGCCATGCCGGGGATGACGACCCAATTGCATCTTGTGGCTGATGCCCCCGGACAAATGCAGGGCGAAAACACCCAGTACAACGGGCGCGGCTTCACCAAGCAGAAGTTCCAGACGGTCGCGATGCCGCCGCCGGACTTCGACTCGTGGGTCGACCGGGTTCGGCAGAACGGTATCGTTCTGGACCCGGCAACCTACCGAACGTTGGCCATGCGGACAGACCGGGACGAGGTTCAGGCCGCGCTTGGCACCGCGCAGATGCCGGACAATGCGCTGTATTTCCGCCTGGATGATGGCGATCTGTTCCACAGCATCCTGGGCCGGTATCACAACGGGCAACCTTTGCCGCAGGATCAGCAACCGGGAACCGCTCAATACGGGCAGGAGGACAAGCAATGACATCTGCCGAGTCCGGTTTCTTCGGCCGTCTGAACTGGGATGCCTTCCCCATCGCCGGGCTGATCCAGGATCCCAACACGAATGAAATAGTCGCCAATGCCGCGGCGGGCGTGGTGATCGTGGGGGTGGCCGCGGTTCTGGGACTGCTCACCTGGTTTCGCCTGTGGGGGCCGCTGTGGCGCGACTGGCTGACCAGCGCGGATCACAAGAAGATCGGCATCATGTATATCGTCTTTGCCATCGTCATGCTGGCGCGCGGCGTTCTGGAAGGCGTCGTGATGCGCGCCCAACAGGCGGCCGGACCGGGCGAAGGGTTCCTGGAAGCCAAACACTTTGCCGAACTGTTCAGCACCCACGGCACGATCATGATCTTCTTCGTTGCGGTGCCCTTCGTGTTCGGACTGGCGAATTTCCTCGTCCCGCTGATGATCGGCGCGCGCGACGTGGCCTTTCCGGTGATGAATCAGATCAGCCTCGGCCTGACGGTTTCGGCGGGGATGAT
>NZ_JBXWSK010000133.1:0-4782 GCF_059613385.1 Ruegeria sp. BHSA162 | reverse complement strand
ATATCCAGCGCAGCTGCACCCCAGCGGCGCACACCCGCGCAGGCGGGCATCAGACGGGCCAGGTCCTGCAACGTGGCCGGCAGGTCCGAGCGGCCACCAAACGGCAAACCGGTCGAGAAGATCGATTCGATCATCCGGCTGCGGCTCGACACGCGGATACGCATGTCGTTCATCCAGGCACCCTCGCCCTTTTCGGCAAAGAACATTTCGTCCTTCGCGGGATCGTAGATGACGCCCGCGACGATCTTGCCCTTGTGTTCAAGTGCGATCGAAACCGCCCAATGTGGCAGGCCGTGCAGGAAATTGGTCGTCCCGTCCAGAGGGTCAACGATCCAACGCCGGGTCGGGTCTTCGCCCTCGATCACACCACCTTCTTCAGCCAGCCAACCGTAGGTGGGTCGCGCGCCCAGCAGTTCTTCTTTCAGAATGTTCTCGGCTGCAATGTCGGCCTTCGAGACGAAATCGCCCGCGCCCTTCATCGACACCTGCAGGTTCTCGACTTCGCGAAAGTCTTTTACCAGCGATCGGCCCGCTTTGCGCGCGGCCTTGATCATGATGTTGAGATTTGCACTGCCAACCATAGTTCCGAGGCTCCTGTCCGGTCAAACCGCGCGTATACTGGCGCAACGCCCCCTTGCCAAGAGGAATGATGCGCATAGCAGCATGCCGTTTCCCGCGTGGCCAAAACCTTATTGCTGCTGCAGCTTGCGCGCCTCTAGGCTGGCCAGCTTGACCAATTCCTGCACAAAGGGTTTTTCCATGTCCTCGGTACGCACCGCGGCATACAGCCGACGCGTGATGCCATCCTTGGTCAGCGGGCGGGTCACATAGTCCGAGTTGTACTTGACCTCGCGCACCACCCAGTCGGGCAGAACGGATATTCCACGGTTTGACGCCACAAGCAGCAGGATCACGGCGGTCAACTCGACTTGCCGGATCGCAGCAGGCTCAACGCGGGCCGGGATGAGAAGCTGGCTGAAGATATCAAGCCTCGTGCGTTCGACCGGATAGGTGATGAGCGTTTGACCGCGAAAATCCTCGGCCTCGATATACGCTTTCCCGGCCAGAGGGTGGGTCGAGGCGGCGACAAAGACAGGATTGTAGTCGAACAGTTCGATGAACTCGACGCCCGGCAAGTCTTCGGGGTCCGAGGAGACGACCAGATCGACCTCTTCCTTCTGCAGCGCGGGCAGCGCGTCAAAGGCCAGACCCGGCCGGATATCGACATCCACATCCGGCCAAGACTTGCGGAAGGCCTCGAGCACCGGGAACAGCCATTCAAAACAGGCGTGGCATTCGATCGCGATGTGCATCCGCCCCGTGCGCCCGTCGCGCAGCGAGGAAAACTCCTCCTGCATCGCTTCGACCTGCGGCAGAATCTGCTCGGCCAGACGCAGAAGGCGCAGCCCAGCGGCCGACAATTTCATCGGTTTCGACCGGCGCAGGAACAGCTCGACGCCGGCCTGATCCTCCAGCCCTTTGATCTGATGACTGAGCGCCGACTGCGTGATGTTCAGTTGATCCGCCGCACGGGCCAACCCACCACATTCATGGATGGCTTTGATCGTGCGCAGGTGTCGAAATTCGATATGCATCTTTCGATTAGCTCATGTTGTTCTTGAATAATATGAGTTTGTCTCACAAAGAACTCCATGGCACAAGAGCCGCAACACAACCTGCGAGACTGCCATGACCCAGCCCGAGATTTCCTTCGAATTCTTTCCGCCTCAGACGCTCGAAGCGTCGTTTCGCCTGTGGGATACGGTCCAGACACTGGCGCCACTGGCACCCCGTTTTGTCTCGGTCACATATGGAGCGGGGGGCACCACCCGTGAATTGACCCGCGATGCGGTGGCGACGTTGCACAAATCCTCGGGATTGAAAGTCGCGGCCCATCTTACATGTGTCGACGCCTCACGCGGCGAGACCTTGGCCATAGCCGACAGCTTTGCCGCGGCCGGCGTCACTGACATCGTTGCGTTGCGCGGCGACCCACCCAAGGGGCAGGAACGGTTCGTCCCGCATCCCGATGGGTTCGCCCACTCGGTCGAATTGATCGCAGCACTGGCGGAAACCGGCAGTTTCACCATCCGCGTCGGTGCCTATCCCGACATTCACCCGGAAGCGCCACACGCACAGGCTGACATCGACTGGTTGAAAGCCAAGTTGGACGCCGGCGCAGACGAGGCTTTGACGCAATTCTTCTTCGAGGCCGAAACGTTTTTACGCTTTCGTGATGCCTGCGCCAAGGCCGGGATCGACAAGCCGATCGTGCCGGGCATCCTGCCAATCGAGAACTGGGCCGGTGCCAAGAAATTTGCCAAACGCTGTGGCGCCCAGGTGCCGGACTGGGTCGACCAGGCCTTTGACAAAGCAATCCGTGACAACCGGCACGACCTGTTGGCCACCGCGCTGTGCACCGAACTGTGTTCGGACCTGATCGATGAAGGCGTGGACAAGCTGCATTTTTATACGCTGAACCGCCCCGAACTGACCCGCGATGTGTGTTTTGCCCTTGGGATCACGCCCAAAGCCGATCTGCAAAACGTCGCCTGACTGTTCCTTGCATTTGCACAGGCCAAAGGGGGATTGCCCCCTGCGGCCCGCTGCAAGGTGCGAACAATTCCCCCTGCAACGGCGCACTGTCCTCGCCAAGCCCACCAATTCACAGGATAATTTGACAGAAACTCAAGGCTCCGGACAATAGGAGCCAGTTGTTTTATCGAGTGATTTTGGTATGGAGCCAGTCGAGAAAATTCAGGCTCGCGTAGAAGCACTGCACGTCTTGGGCCTTGATCAGACCGCCACCGCATCGGACATCCGGAATGCGTGGCGTGACATCGCCTTTCATGCACATCCCGACCATACAGGCGGCGACTGCAATCAGTTTGCGCAGGCGAAGTCGGCCTATGACTATCTGCGCAAAAACGGGTTGGCAGGAAAAGGCGCCGGGCCGGCCCAACCGCGACGCCCAAAACTCAGAAAGCGTATCATCGAGCTGGACGAGAAGGATATTTCCGCCTGCCTGAAGCTGCTCGATCCAAGTCGCGCCCTATCCTTTGGCGAGACCAGCGCGGAAGATTGCCCGCTATCGACGCGCAATTCGGACCATGTACCAGAGGCGATCGGATGCTATGGCCGCGACCTGACCTATTTCGTTGCGACGCCGGTTTGCGAAGGTGAAAACCGCGTTGCCCTGCCGACATCCGTTCTGGCCGGCTTTCGGACGGTCGAAACCGAAATACTGTCCTTCCAGGCCAAGAATGGCGGAGCGGGCGAGGTCGTTGTTCCCGACACCATTCGAGAACGCAAGTTTCCCGGCGCGCGCAGCGTCAAGATCCGGTTCGAGGCGGATCAGGCCACTCGGGAACAGTTCTGGCAGGCTTGTTGAAGACCCAAAATTGAAAAAGGCCCGGCGGGTCTGCCGGGCCTGCAACGCGCGTAACGTCAGTTCGCGATCGGGCCTTCGGACGTGAATTTCGGGATCACGTTGGTCGAAGCGTCATTGCCCTCGAGCCCCGGCCAGTTCCCCTCAGCAAGGTTGATGTTGCCCGGGACGTCTTCCTCCCAGAAACCGACCACGACATCGGTGATGTTCAGATACAGCTTGTCGTCAACGATCCGCCAAAGGTTGGGGTTGCCGGGAACCTTGCCGCCCTTTGACACGCCATAGGCGCAATGCCCATCATATTGCGGCGCATAGAACGCGGGGTTTTCAAGGAACTTCGCGCGGTTTTCTTCGGTCGCAAAAGCCCAGGTCGCCCCGTTGTATTCCGCAGTGATGTCCGACCGTCCGCGCACGCCTTCGGGCTGCGACTGTCCGATCGGTGATTGAGCAAGCCCACGGTAGGCCACCACATCATATCCGGACACGGCGAAGCCGGTCCCATCGACATATTGCGGGCCGGCAAAGGCGGGCACGGCCAACGCCATTGCAGCAGCAAAGGTCAGAGCAAATCTGTTCATGTTTCATGTCCTCGTGTCTTGACGGGTTGCAGGGCCAGAGTGGCTGTCTGCAGAGACAATAAGCAATTCCCTTCGTCGGCGAAGACCCGTTAACGCCGCTGTGACCATTGACGAGCAAACGTGAGCAGTCTTGCCGCAATTGTTACAGAACAGCCGCCACGTCGGGGGTTGGCGTTCTTGTTCTGCAACACTAACTCTTGTCGGGCCGGGCGCGGCTCGGCTCTGGGACGAAAGGCAGAAGATGAGCGACACCACCACATACACCCCACCAAAAGTCTGGACATGGGATAGTGAAAGCGGAGGGCGTTTCGCGAATATCAACCGCCCCATCGCAGGGGCGACCCATGACAGGGAATTGCCCGTCGGCAATCATCCCTTGCAGTTGTATTCGCTTGCAACGCCAAACGGGGTGAAAGTGACGGTCATGCTGGAAGAGCTTTTGGCCCTGGGTCACGCGGGCGCGGAATATGATGCATGGCTGATCAATATCGGTGACGGCGATCAGTTCGGCTCAGATTTTGTCGCGATCAACCCGAACTCGAAAATCCCCGCTCTGATGGACCGATCGGGCGAAACGCCGATGCGGGTGTTCGAAAGCGGCTCCATCCTTGTACATCTGGCCGAAAAATTCGGTGCATTCCTGCCCGAAGCCGGTCCCGAGCGCACCGAAGTGATGAACTGGCTTTTCTGGCAGATGGGCAGCGCGCCTTATCTGGGTGGTGGGTTCGGGCATTTCTACGCTTATGCGCCAGAGAAATGGGAATACCCGATCAACCGCTTTGCGATGGAAACCAAACGCCAGCTGGATGTTCTGGA
>NZ_JBXWSK010000132.1:0-5042 GCF_059613385.1 Ruegeria sp. BHSA162 | reverse complement strand
GGCTCGGCCAGCCGGACAAGGCTCAGAAACCTGCTTCGGTCCGCAGCTTCTCCATCAACCGGCCCAGCGTCCGTTCGTACCGGTCGCTGCGCAACCGACCTGAATCGTCGAACTCGTTCGAGCTGTCGGCCAGATGAAATTCGGGGCCCTGCAGGATGCGCGGCTGAAACGGCACCATGAACGACCGCAGGATCATCTGCGCCCGTTCGCCTCCGGCCCGGCCCGCCGCTGCTGACATCACCGCAACCGGTTTGTCGGCCCAGGGATTGCCCTTGGTCCGGCTGACCCAGTCCAGAGCGTTCTTCAGAACGCCTGACGGCCCTTTGTTGTATTCCGGAGTGGAAATGACCACCGCATGGGCACCGGCGATCTGATCCGCCAGGATCTGAACTTCGGCCGGGATCCCGTCGGCCTCCTCAGCATCTCCATCATAGAGCGGCAGGTTCAGATCAGCTTCGATGAACGTTCCCGCGCCGAACAGGCGCGCCGCTTCACGGATCAGGCGTCGATTGGTGGCGTTCTGCCGCAACGAGCCGGACAGGCCCAGAAGGATCGGTTCGGACATCAGGATATCTCCGTCATGTGTTTCGGCTGCAGTTTAGTCATCCCGACCGCAAACCATAGCCCGCCTGACGCGCAGTCAATGTGCAAAAAGAAAGGGGCCGCTCGCGGCGGCCCCCGGCGGTTGGCTGTTGATCGGCTCAGGCGTTGCCGCTTGGCACGATCACGATCTCGACCCGGCGGTTCTGCGCCTTGCCCTCGGGCGTCAGGTTCGAGGCGATCGGTTGGTTTTCACCGCGGCCGATCGTGGCAATGCGCGCATAGCTGACGCCATTGGCCTGCAGAACATCCGCCACCGCATTGGCGCGGCGTTCGGACAGGATCTGATTGTAGCCGGCCTCACCATCGCTGTCGGTGTGCCCGATGATCTGTACGTTCGAGTTGGGATAGTTCACCAGGTTTTGCCCCACGCGGACCAGATCCGCTCTCAGCGCAGGCCGGACCGTGGCGCCGTCGGTGTCGAAGGTGATGTCATTCGGAACCGTGACGATTAGCCGGTCTCCGGCGTTGACGATCGTGATACCGTCATTGGCCAGTTGCTGACGCAGTTCGGCTGCCTGCCGGTCCAACTGGTTGCCGATCAACCCGCCGCCGGCAGCACCGATGGCCGCACCGGCAACGGCACCCAACCCAGGGTTCGAGTCATTGGCGATGGCGCCAACACCGGCGCCAATCAGACCGCCCAGCAACGCTCCCTGCTTGGCGTTCTGGTTCGGGTCGTCCTGAACCCGCAATGTACCGGGGTCGGTACAGGCCCCCAGCACAAATGCGGCGCTCAGCCCGACCGGCAGCAAGAATCTGGAAATTTTCATGGGTTCACCTTCTGCTCCTGCACCCGTTTTTCCGGGTTACGTGTTTGACGTGATTATAGCACGCCTGACACAAACAGGCTCAAGCGACAAAAACGTGAGATCGGCGAATACCCGCCGCCCCGAAGGCGCTCAGAAATCCGGCAACGCGCGAAATTTCATCGATATGCCATCCTCGGGGTGTTTGACGCGCAATTCCTCGGAATGAAGCATCAGCCTGGGGAAATCGCGCGCTGGTCCTTCGGCATAGAACGGGTCGCCCAGGATCGGATGGCCCAGTGCCTGCATATGGACACGCAACTGGTGCGAGCGACCGGTTTTTGGAAACAGGCGAACGCGGGTGGTGTCCCCGTCGTACCGGACGACCCGCCAATCCGTGACCGCCGGCTTTCCGGTCTCGTGGCACACCATCTGGCGCGGCCTGTTGGGCCAATCCACGATCAACGGCAAGTCTACCGTGCCGGTTTTGGGTTCCAGCCGGCCCCACACGCGGGCGACGTAGGTTTTTCGTGTCTGCCGGTTTTCGAATTGCTGCCCCAGATACCGTTGAGCGTGCGGTGTCTGGGCAAAGATCATGACGCCTGAGGTATCGCGGTCCAACCGGTGGACCAGCAAGGCCTGCGGGAATGCGGCCTGCACACGGACGAGCAGGCAATCCGCCAAGTGCTCTCCCCGGCCGGGAACCGACAGCAGGCCCGCCGGCTTGTTCACCACGATCACCTGCGCATCCTCGTGCAACACGTCCAGCGGCGTTTTGGGGGGATCATAGGTATCGCTCATGCGCGCTGCCTATCGCAGGGCGCCGCCTCTCGCAACGTCGTCCTTGCGATGAGAAGGCTTCTCGGCAACTCTCGCGCCAGGCAGAGGAGATGACATGCACCCGACGATCGAACGAATGCAGGAAGTGGTCGCCAAGGGCGACGAGAGCCTGATCCATGAATTGCTGGCCGAAGACGTGCAGTTCCTTCCGCCGACCTACTACAGCACCTGGACAGGCCGCGCCCCGGTGGCGGCGGTATTGGGTCACGTTGGACAGGTTTTTTCCGAGTTTCGCTACCGCCGGATCATGGGCGATGGCAAAGACTGGGCATTGGAGTTTCAATGCAAGGTGGGTGAACTGGACGCTGTTGGCGTTGACCTGATCACGCTCAACGATGACGGGCTGATTCAGACATTCGAAGTCGCCATGCGTCCCTACAAGACCGTTGGCGCCCTGCGCGAGGCCATGATGGCCCGCGTCATGAAAGACCCCCGATTCCTGGAATTTCGGAACGCTTTGAGCTGAGCCACCCGTGCCCATTGACGCCGATCAGCTTCTGAGGGTTCCGCTGCTGCCGGTTCTGGCGGCACAGGCTCTGATGGTGCGACGAAGGGCCGTGCAGCTGCCCGAACCTGCCGGTGCGCGTGAGGGCCGGCAAGGCCGCGGGCCGAGACTTCGCCTGCTGATCGCCGGCGACAGTTCAGCCGCAGGCGTTGGGGCAGGCACTCAGGAACAGGCGCTGTCGGGCCAGCTGGTGAAACGGCTCAGCCGCCAGTTCAGCGTGGAGTGGCGCCTTGTTGCAACGACCGGCCACACGACCGGTGACACGATCGAAGACCTGCGCAGGATCGAAGGCCAGTTTGACGCGGCTGTTACGGCCTTGGGCGTCAACGACGTCACCCGAGCCGTGACCTGCAACCGGTTCAAACGGCAGCAGGCAGAGTTGATGCGCTTGCTTACCGTCGATCTGGGCGTGCGGACTGTGATCGTGACGGGCGTCCCGCAGATGGATCGGTTCCCGGCCTTGCCACAGCCCTTGGCATGGGTTCTGGGCCGGCAATCCGCGCGCCTTGACGAAGGGCTGAGAGAGGTGATCGCGAGCTTTCCACAGGCCCGGCATCTGGCACTGCACCTGCCCGACGATCCGGCCTTGGCCGCTGTGGACGGCTATCACCCAAGCCCCAAAGCCTATCGCCTTTGGGCAGAGCAGGCCGCGCGAATGATCCTCGATCAGGTCTGACCGCGCACCTGACGGATCATGGGCACTGAATAGACTACCAGTGCGGCCCAGATCAGCGGAAAGGCAATCATGCGCCCGCGGTCGATCTGCTCACCAAACAGCGTGATCGCCGTGATGAATATCATGGTCGGCGCGATGTACTGTAGGATGCCCATGGTCGAAAGTCGCACCAGCTTGGCCCCGTTGGCATAGACCAGCAGCGGAACAGCGGTCACGAGACCCGCCCCGGCCAACAGCATGGTATCCGTTGCGGCACCTCCAAAATGTCCGGTGCCCTGCACGCCCAACCAGGTCACGTAAGCCAGCGCGGGAACCAGCAAAATCAGAACCTCAAGCAGGAATCCCTGGTTTGGTCCGATGGGCAACGAGCGCTTGAAGAACGCATAAAATCCCCAGCTGACCATCAACCCCAGCGCCGCCCATGGCAGACGGCCGGCCTCGATCACCAGAACCAGGACGCCCAAGGCGGCAAGCCCCACGGCAATCAACTGTGTTCGGGTCAGGGACTCGCGCAGCAGGATCGCTCCCAGCGCTATGCTGAACAGCGGGTTGATATAATACCCCAGCGCCGCGTCCAGAGCGTTGCCACTGGCGATCGCCCAGACGTAGATAGCCCAGTTCACTGAAATCAGGGCCGCCGTCAGGCATGCCATTCCCAACATGCGCGGATCGCGCAGCGCCGCCTTCAGATCACCGGTTCGCCCCAGCGCGACCAGCAACAGCCCGGCCACCGGCACCGACCAGATGATGCGATGCGCCACGATTTCGACGGGACCGATATGCGCCATTGCCTTCATGTAGAGCGGCAGAAAACCCCAAAGGACATACGCCGTAACAGCCAGCGCAAGGCCTTTTGGCGAATCCGTGTTCTGGGCTTGGGTCGGGCGCTCGGCCATGAATGGTCTCCAGCTGATACCCCCCGTCTTTAGGCAAAGTCCCTTGCCATTGAAACTCAGAAAAGCTTGAAGACGCCCATAACGAATTGTGATGGGTCGGCGGCCCTATCGTCCGGTGTGCGACCGGCAGAACCATGTTCGGCTATGCTTGGTTTTCCGGTAAAGTCTTGGCCAGATGGAGGCCTCGTCAAGAACCTCCATCCGGCGCTATACAATTGCATAGGAGCAACGCCCCCAACCCGCCATCAGACCTTCACACGTTCGGATTTCGGATCGTACATGGGTTTGAGCGACGCCTCGGCGCGGACCTTTACTCCGCAGACGTCAATCTCGTATGTCGAGGACAGCACGTCGGCCGCGCTTTCGCCCTTGCAGGGGACATAACCCATGCCGATCGCGCCACCCAAAGTGTGGCCATAGTTTCCTGAGCTGATGTAGCCCACATATTCGCCATCTCGGATAATCGGTTCGTTGTGGAACAGCAGCGGTTCAGGGTCAGTCAGCTTGAATTGCACCAGCCGGCTGTGGGGGCCGCTGTCCTTGCGGGCAATCACCGCATCTCGGCCGATGAAATCACATCCCTTGTCCACCTTGACGGCAAAGCCGAGACCGGCGTCCACAACGTGATCTTCGCAGGTGATGTCATGGCCGAAGTGACGGAAGCCCTTTTCGATCCGGCAGCTGTCCATCATGTGCATGCCGCACAGCTTCAGGCCCATGTCCTGCCCAGCCTCGTGCAGCGTTTCGAAAACGTGGCCGGCCATATCCGACGACAC
>NZ_JBXWSK010000131.1:0-5109 GCF_059613385.1 Ruegeria sp. BHSA162 | reverse complement strand
CAAGACCCACTGCCGGCGCGAACCGGCTGCTGGATGTGGGGGCCGGAACCGGTATTCTGGTCGAGGAGGCCATCGCCTGTGGTTACGACGCGGTCGGGGTTGAGCCGTCGCGACGGTTTTGCGCCCGCGCAAAACATCATGGCCTGCCAGTGGTCCAAGGCGTTCTTCCACATCCCGATCTGACCGACCCCTACGATGTAGTCACTCTGGTAGACGTGGTCGAACATGTTCCGGATCCGCTGGACCTGATCACTCAGGCTGCGCAGTTGCTGGCCGATGATGGAGTACTGGTCGTCGTTACGCCCGA
Source organism: Ruegeria sp. BHSA162 (assembly GCF_059613385.1). Lineage (NCBI taxonomy): Bacteria > Pseudomonadati > Pseudomonadota > Alphaproteobacteria > Rhodobacterales > Roseobacteraceae > Ruegeria > Ruegeria sp. BHSA162. Next base: position 4,802 of record NZ_JBXWSK010000131.1, on the reverse strand, counting down.
CCGCTTGTCCCTGTTGGCGCGTATCATGGGAGACCAATGGTGGCATTATCGTGTTGCGCATATCGGCTATTTCGACCCTGAAACACTGCGCTTTGCCTTGGCCAAAGCTGGCTTGCAACAAACCGAATTTCATCGGCCAACTTGGTATTTTCCGTTAGGATATCTGGTTGAAAGAGTGCATCGTTATTTACCCAGATGGGCGCGCTTCAAGGTTCCGGCACGGCTGTCTGACCTGGTGATCCCAGTGCACCTGCGGGATTCAATGATGGTCTGCGCGACCAAAGCCCAAACCCGGGACACCGCGCCCTAGACCAAAGGCAGAAGAATTTTGACAACAGCCAAGGTTTTTAGAATGCCCGTTGCAAAAAGGCCAAGACTGCTCGCCGTATTACATGGTTCGCTATTTGCGACTGTTCTGGCGATGGGCTGCAGCCCCGGTACGCTGCTGGCCGAGAACGCGAACCGGTCACTTTCGGCGCAATTTCCAGATGGCTCCCAAAGAGCATTTCCCAGCGCCGAAGGGCATGGCGCCGCGGCCAAAGGTGGGCGCGGCGGGCGCGTGATTTATGTCACGACAACCGAAGAATTCGGGCCCGGCTCCCTACGCGCATGCATTGATGCCAAAGGACCTCGAACCTGCATCTTTCGGGTCAGCGGAACGATTACACTGGAAAAGGCGTCTCTGATCGCAAACAGTCCTTTTCTGACCATCGCCGGAGAAACCGCTCCGGGCGGCGGGATTGCGATCCGAAACGGCCCACGTCAATTGCGCCCATCACTGGAAATCCGGACGCATGATGTCATCGTGCGCCATGTTCGGTTCCGGCCCGGGCCGCACGACGTAGAATCCTGCTGTTCAGGGGCCATTGGCGTCTACACCAAAGCCGCGCGTGACGTGATCTTCGACCACATTTCCGCCAGTTGGGGCAGCGACGAGACCATTGACTCAGAAAACGCCGAACGGCTGACCTTTCAGTGGAGCATCATCAGCGAGCCCCTCTTGCATGGCGGACCAGGCAAAAGCAACCGGGCCCGCAACATGCTGCTGACAAAGGGCGGCAACTTCAGTATCCATCACAACCTGTTCTCTCACGGGATGTTCAGAAACCCGCAAATCGCGCCCCAGACCCCGGGGACCACGACCGAGATCGTAAACAACTTGATGTACTCACCGATCTGGCAATATGTCGTTTCGCTGGACAATCGCTGGACCGAGCTGGACGCCAATATCATTGGCAACCTGAAGCTGTCCGGTGAAAGCATCGATTCCAATCTACTGGTGCACCTGTTCGACGGCTTCAAGAACGGCTACCGGTTGTACCTTCGGGACAATCTTGATGAAGACAACCGCAACAGCCTGGACCTTCCCGAGGAACTGGTCCTTGCCCCCGAACATCGTGTCTATGTCGTTGATGAGCCGGTCACCCCACCTTTGGTCCAGGCCGATCCGGTTTCGACAGTGTTTGAAACGGTCCTGCAAAACGCTGGAGCGACACGCCCGTCTCGCGACGCGGTGGATCAGAGGGTTGTTCAGGAGGTCCGTGACCGTTCCGGCAAAATCCTAAAGAAGAACCCTGAAAAGGTCGGCGGTTGGCCCGAGCTTGAAAGCGCCCTGCCCTATGCAGACAGCGATGTCGACGGGATGTCTGATGAATGGGAAACGCAATTGGGCCTTAATCCCACGGACCCGACGGATGCAATTGCAGATTCGGACGAAGATGGCTGGACCAATCTTGAGGAGTTCCTCCACGAATTGGCTGGCGACGGGAACGGCATGGGACAAAGCAACCCGTGACGTGTAACGCTAGCGCCGCCGGTACCGATCGGACGCAGCCAACAGCCCCAATGCCACGATCCACGGGATCAGCATACCGCGCTGGTAAACATGGGTGTAGTTCATTGACAGCGCCGCAAAGGTCAGCGTGACGGTCACCACGGTCGCGCGCCCGTACACCCTGTTCGGCACATTATGCCGGGCCATTACGGCGTAGACGATGGCGGACCCCAAAACGAAGCACAATCCCAGTAAGGCCAGAATGCCACCTTCGTTGGCCAGCAACAGGTACAGGTTGTGAACGGGAATGCCTTGACTGCTCAGTTCGCGATACTGTCCCGCGCCCATACCCACCAGAAAGTAATCCGGCAGAAACCGCCAGGCCTCGATCATGAGATCGGCGCGGTCTTCAAATGTACCCGCATGACTCAGGTCCCCCTCGAGCAGAGGTGACAATACCCGGTTGCGGAACGTCGGCGGAAAAATGAACTCGGCCCATTGGATACTGATCCAAGCCATCGTCGTCACAGCTGTTCCCCAGATCATCAGCACGCGCTGATTTCCGACCAGCAGCAGGAACAGAGCACCGCAGATGACCGCACCGGCAAGGCTGGAATTCGAACTTGCGTAGATCAAAGTGATGGCGAGCAGCCCGAAGAGGGCCAAGAATGGCAGTTTTCTTAGCGCACCCGTCAGCCCAAGATACCACAATACCGGGAACCAAAGCACGATCAGTCCAGCCAACCCGTTTGGATTATCCACCAACCCCGCCACACGGTAGTTGCCGCTGACCAGCATGAAATACCGGGATTCGCCACCGGAATAGCCCACGCCATAGGCGATCATCCCGACAAGACAGTTCAAGGCAATCGAGATCACGCCGACCTTTGCAAGAGTAACCGCCTCTTCATACGGGCGGCCCAGGATCGCCAGAGGCAGAAGGACAAACGAAAAGAAATACTGCACGATGACGACGAAGGCCGACACCGGATCGCCGTGCGCGATAGAGCCGATCGACAGTCCCGCCACCATCATCAGCATGCCGATGAACCAGACCGAGGACGCGGAATGCAACGGAAACAGCGGCAGGCTGCGGTTGCACCGCAGGATCACGGCAATCGTCAGAAACATGTCGCTGGCCGTGAACAGAACCGCCGGATGGCGAAAGGCAGTGAAGGTGCTGAACAGCAACGCAGTCATCAGACACGCGAATTCGATCTGCTCCAAAATCGGCTTAGGCCGGCTGATACTGTTGACTGGCACCATATTCTACAATCCAAACGGCGGTGGGTTACCTGGCCCGCAGACTGGTACCCGGAATACAAGGGTAACACCCAAGATACCTTCAAAAAACATGTTTCCGGCTCCCATCGCCCGGCTGCCGGACCGGGTCATGCCGCTGCCGGCAGCAATTGGCCCCTCAACGTCATTTCCAGACCCGTTGCAATGTCCACAACCGGCGCATAGCCGAATGCTGCCCGGGCTGCGTCCGAGGACAGATCGAAGCGGGTGAATGGCGGACTGTCTCCGGGTCGGGTTTCGATCACACCCCGGCCACCTGCGACGGACATGATCTCCTGCGCCAAATCCGCCAAGGAAACCGGACCTCCGCCGGAGATATTGAATACACCGTAAGCTTCGGCATGGGCCGATTGCAAAATCGCCCGGCTCAGGTCATGCGCATGCACGAAATCAATGCTGTTCTTTGGACCTGTTACTGTGATGTTTTGCCCCGCGGCCGCATCATTAAGCATCCGCACAAGAAACTTGTCATCAGGCAGCCCATGACCATAGAGCGCCGAAGGTCTGAGCACGGTCACTCGCGCTCCAGAAGACTGCGCAAGCTCAGCCAGCCCCGCTTCGGCCAAACGCTTGGTTGTAGCGTAATCACCCCCAAGCGGCCCCGGGGCGGTTTCCGCGCTTTCGTCGATTCCGCGGGCATGAGGATCGCGATAAACTGACCCGCTGGACACAAAGATGAAGTGCACGTCACGATCTGCCGCCCAACGCGCCGCATTCAACGTGGCTCGCACATTGCTGTCAAACAGCACCTGCCAAGCCGAGCCGTCATCCGCAGGCCCGGCAAGGTCAATCCGAGCCGCGCAGTGCACAAATACATCCGCACCTTGCGCCAGTTGATCCAGCCTGTCATGGGTGATCGCGTCCTGCAGATCCCAGTTCGACCGGTCGATCCGCGCAACAGGAATGTCACGTCGGCTTAGCCAGGCCACAAGATGGCGACCCAGCAGGCCGGTCGCCCCTGTCAGGGCAACTTTCATGGCGTCCCGCCATAGAGGCTGAACTGGGCCGGGATCTGAGGTTCCAACTGGCCGGCCTGATCCAATGTGTCTGTCATTGAACGCGGAACGACCAGCTCGCTCCAGTACCGCAGAACCATGCTGTCCCAAGCGATTTCCGGCTCATAGGGAAGGCCGCGATCGGTCTTGAGGTAACATTCGACCGGATTGAAACCCAGTTGAGCACAAAACGGTGTAGTGCCCGAGAACCGGGCATTGATTTCGAACACCTTGGGTACTCCGTCGTCGCCAAGGCGCAGCTGAAAATTGCAGGCCCCTTCGACGTCCAGCTTGCGCGCGATAGCTGTGACATAGTCTTCGATCACCGGGTTCCGCTCGGGAATGGCCCGATATGTATCGCCCGACCGAAGCACTCGGCGCAGTGCCAGAACCGGCGACAGGCTCCCCTTCGCCCCGACGATCGTGCACGTAAACTCGCGCGCGTCATCGCCGATCAGTTCCTGTACGATGGTTGCCGCTAGATCACCAGGGTAGTTGGCCAGCTCTTCCCGAGAATTCACCCGCTCGACCCCGATGGACCGAAACCCGACCGCCGGTTTGGCAATAACCGGGTAGACCAGATCATCCATTTCCAAAGCCTCAGCCATAGGCCAAGTGCGCGGATGGGGCAGCCCGTTATTCGCCAAAAAAGCCGAGGTCAGTCCCTTGTCATCGGCAATACGCACCGTCTCTGGACTGTTGACCACGACTTTTGTCCCGAATTGTTCCGC
>NZ_JBXWSK010000130.1:0-5365 GCF_059613385.1 Ruegeria sp. BHSA162 | reverse complement strand
TGTGGAAATGGATCGGCAGGCCGACCTCTTCCTTCAGTGCGCGGATCAGCACCCGCGCGGCGGCGGGTTTCAGCAGGCCGGCCATGTCCTTGAGGCCCAGAACATGGGCGCCGGCGTCGCGCAACTCCTTGGCCATGCCGACATAGTATTTCAGGTCATACTTGGCGCGGTTCGGGTCGAGGATATCGCCGGTATAGCAGACGGTGCCTTCGCAGATCTTGCCGTTCTCGATCACAGCGTCCATCGCCACGCGCATGTTCTCGACCCAGTTAAGCGAGTCGAAGACGCGGAACACGTCGATGTTCTGCGCGGCCTGGCGCACGAATTCCTGCACCACGTTGTCGGGATAGTTGGTATAGCCCACCCCATTGGCACCGCGCAGCAGCATCTGGGTCATCAGGTTGGGCATGGCCTCGCGCAGGTCGCGCAGGCGCTGCCAGGGGCATTCCTGCAGGAAACGATAGGCCACGTCGAAGGTCGCCCCGCCCCAGCATTCGACGCTGAACAGCTGCGGCAGGTTCGCGGCATAGCTGGGCGCCACGCGGATCATGTCGATCGAGCGCATGCGGGTGGCCAGCAGCGACTGGTGCCCGTCGCGCATGGTGGTGTCTGTGATCAGCAACTGGCGCTGGGCCTTCATCCAGTCGGCCACGGCCTGCGGGCCCTTCTGTTCCAGCAGGTTGCGCGTGCCCATCAGCGGTTCCGCCTTGGGCGCGGGGGGCTTGGGTTCCTTGAGGTCGGCACGCGGCCGCGGGCGATCCTTGGTCTCGGGGTGCCCGTTCACCGTTATGTCGGCGATATAGGTCAGAACCTTGGTGCCCCGGTCGCGGCGCTTCTTGAACTGAAACAGCTCGGGCGTCTCGTCGATGAACTTGGTGGTGTATTCGTTCGACAGGAAGGTCGGGTGCTTCAGCAGGTTTTCGACAAAGGCGATGTTGGTGGAAACACCGCGCACGCGGAACTCTCGTAGGGCGCGGTCCATCCGGGCAATCGCCTTTTCCGGCGTCGGCGCCCAGGCGGTGACCTTGGTCAGCAGCGAGTCGTAATACCGCGTGATCACCCCGCCGGCATAGGCCGTGCCGCCATCCAGCCGGATGCCCATGCCCGTGGCCGAACGATAGGCCGTGATGCGCCCATAGTCGGGGATGAAGTTGTTGAGCGGGTCTTCGGTGGTCACGCGCGTCTGCAGGGCGTGGCCGTTCAGGCGGATTTCGTCCTGGCTGGCCTTGCCGGTGGCCTCGGCCAGGGTCTTGCCCTCGGCGATCAGGATCTGCGCCTGCACGATGTCGATGCCGGTGACCTCTTCGGTCACGGTGTGTTCGACCTGGACGCGGGGGTTCACCTCGATGAAATAGAACTTGCCGGTCTCCATATCCATCAGGAATTCGACCGTGCCGGCGCATTCATAGTTCACATGCGCACAGATGCGGCGGCCCAGGTCGCAGATCTCGGCGCGTTGCTCTTCGGTCAGATAGGGGGCAGGGGCGCGTTCCACGACCTTCTGGTTTCGGCGCTGAACCGAGCAGTCGCGTTCATACAGGTGATAGATCTGCCCGTGTTTGTCGCCCAGGATCTGCACCTCGACATGGCGGGCGCGGGTGATCATCTTTTCCAGATAGCCCTCACCATTGCCGAATGCGGCCTCGGCCTCGCGGCGGCCTTCCAGAACCTTTTCTTCCAACTCGTCTTCGGAATAGATCGGGCGCATCCCCCGGCCGCCGCCGCCCCAGGACGCTTTGAGCATCAGCGGATAGCCGATCTCGGCCGCTTCCTTGCGGATCGCGTCCATGTCATCGCCCAGTACTTCGGTCGCCGGGATCACCGGCACACCGGCGGCAATCGCCACCTTGCGTGCGCTGGCCTTGTCGCCCAGGGCGCGCATGGTTTCGGCCTTGGGGCCGATGAAGGTGATACCGTTCTGCACGCAGGCATCCACGAAATCGGGGTTTTCCGACAGCAGGCCATAGCCCGGGTGGATGGCGTCAGCGCCGCTTTCCTTGGCGACGCGGATGATCTCGTCGATCGACAGATAGGCCGCGACCGGGCCCAGACCCTCGCCGATGCGATACGCCTCGTCCGCCTTGAACCGGTGCAGGCCCAGCTTGTCCTCCTCGGCATAGACGGCAACGGTGCGTTTGCCCATCTCGTTCGCGGCGCGCATCACGCGAATGGCAATCTCACCCCTGTTGGCGATCAGGATTTTCTTGAAGTCAGTCATGGCAAGTCCCGGTCTTTTGCATTTGGCCGTGTTAATAGACCGAGATTACGCGCAGATATATCTGTAGTTCTGGGTAGAACCGGCATGTTATCGCTCGCAAACGCCGCCTATTGCGGCGTTTTATGGCACATGCTGCATCGCGGCATCAATGTTTGCGTTAACACTAGGCAGATATTTTAGCGTTGCGGCACCCAATTGTCCCATATTTGCAAGCATGTCCTGCCGCAGAATATCGATGACATGGGTCGGGCCGCGCGCGCCCAATGCTGCAACGCCATAGAGGAACGCCCGCCCCAGCATGACCAGATCGGCGCCCAAGGCCCGCGCCCGCAGAATGTCCAGCCCGCCCGAAACGCCGCTGTCGAAGATCAGCGGCAGGTCGGTTGCGGCGCGGATGGCGGGCAGCATGTCGATGCTGGCCGGCGCGCCATCGAACTGACGGCCACCGTGATTCGACACCCAAAGCGCGTCGATCCCGGCCTGTTTCAGCCGCTCGGCATCCTCGGGGCGCAGCACGCCCTTGATAATGAACGGCCCCTGCCAGTGATCGCGCAGCCACTTGACGTAATCCATGCCCGGAGAGGTCCTGAGCAGGTATCCGATATGCGCCGTGGGCGGCAGGTTGGTGGTGTCGTCGATGTATTTGTCCAGCGTGCGCATCCGTGGCTTGCCGTGACGCGCCATGCCCCAGGCCCAGGCCGGGCGGGCGGCGCTCTGCGCCAGCAGGCGCGGCGTCAGGCGCGGCGGATGGGTCAGGCCCGATCGGGTCTGCCGTTCCCGGCGCGAGGCCACGGGCACATCGACCGTCAGCACCAGCGTGCCGAACCCGGCCGATTTGGCGCGGCTCAGTAAGTCGGCGCGAATCTCCGGGTCCTTGGGCGGGTACAGCTGGAACCAGGCGTCGGGTCCGATATGCGGGGCCATGTCCTCGGGGCTTTGGCTGGCGACAGTGGACAGAACATAGGGAATGCCCGCCTGCGCGGCGGCGCGCGCCATCAGCGCCTCGGCCCCAGGCCAGACCAGCCCGCACATCCCGATCGGAGCCATGCCGAAGGGCAGCGGATGGTCGCGCCCCAGAAAGCGGGTGCTGGTGTCGAATTCCAGCGGGCCTTTCAGGATGGCGGGCAGAAACCCGATGCGGTCCAGCGCCGCCCGGTTGCGTTTCAGCGCGGTCTCGGCCCCGGTGCCGCTGTCGACATAGTCCCAGACAAAGCGCGGCAACCGACGGCGTGCGCGGCGCTTCAGATCCTCGATGCCCGGATAGGTGCTGTGCAGGTCCATGTCGATTGATCCGACCTGCCGCGCGATTCGGCAAGGGTTTCAGTCGGATGCAGCCTGCGCCTGACGGCTCAACCAGCGCTACGAAAGAAATTCGCAAAACCGTGCGAACAAGCCGTGAACAAACCCTTTCCCTCGGCGCGCTTCCGGCTTAGTTTGGGCGCATGAGCAGTTTCGATGAAAATGACGCCTTCGAAGGCGCCTCGCTGTCGGCCCGCGCCATGGCCGCGCTTCGGCCCGAGGCGGACTACTTGAATGAATTGAACCCGGCGCAGCGGGAAGCGGTCGAGCTGTTGGATGGCCCGATCCTGATGCTGGCCGGGGCGGGCACCGGCAAGACCAAGGCCCTGACCACCCGCATTGCGCATCTGCTGAACACCGGGCGGGCCCGCCCGAACGAGATCCTCGCCGTGACCTTCACCAACAAGGCCGCGCGCGAGATGAAGGAACGGGTCGGCCGCCTGCTGGGCCAGCCCGCCGAGGGGATGCCGTGGCTGGGCACCTTCCACTCGATCTGCGTCAAGCTGCTGCGTCGCCATGCGGAACTGGCGGGGCTGAAGTCGAACTTCACCATTCTGGATACCGACGACCAGTTGCGATTGCTCAAGCAGTTGGTGCAGGCCGCCAATATCGACGACAAGCGCTGGCCTGCGCGGATGCTGGCCGGCATCATCGACGACTGGAAGAACCGCGCCCTGACGCCCGACAAGGTGCCCACCGCCGATGCCGGGGCCTACAACAACAAGGGCGTCGAGCTTTACGCTCAATACCAGACCCGCCTGCGCGAGCTGAACGCGGTGGATTTCGGCGACCTGCTGTTGCACATGGTCACCATCTTCCAGACCCACCCGGACGTGCTGGAGCAATACCAGCGCTGGTTCCGCTACATCCTTGTGGACGAATACCAGGACACCAACATCGCCCAATACCTGTGGCTGCGGCTGCTGGCGGGCGGGCACAAGAACATCTGCTGCGTGGGCGACGATGACCAGTCGATCTATGGCTGGCGCGGGGCCGAAGTGGAAAACATCCTGCGCTTTGAGAAGGATTTCCCCGGTGCCTTTGTGGTGCGCTTGGAGCAGAACTATCGCTCAACCCCTCATATTCTGGCTGCCGCATCGAATATCATTCGTGCAAATGAAAATCGTTTGGGCAAAGAGCTTTGGACCGATTTCCCTCGCGGCGAGAAAGTTCAGTTGGGCGGACATTGGGATGGCGAAGAAGAAGCACGCAGGATAGGCGAAGAGATCGAAGCACTAGTTGATGGAACTTCTCCTTTTGCAAAGCGAAGAGAAAACCCAAGATCACAGGACATCCTTCAAGAGTTTGAAAGACTGTCGAAGCGAGGTGCATTAAGTGGTGTAACAAATCTTAGGCAGTTAGAAAGCCAACTGGTTGCGCAGAACTTCCCATTTCAAGACTTTAAGACACTAAACCTAGTTTGGAGACTGAAAGGTTTTTCTGATGAGGAAAAGGACTTAGAACCAGCATTCTTTCGCTATAGTTACAGTGAGATCGCCATCCTCGTGCGCGCCAGCCACCAGATGCGCGCCTTCGAGGACCGGTTCTTGACCATCGGCCTGCCCTACAAGGTGATCGGCGGCCCTCGATTCTATGAACGGATGGAGATCCGGGATGCCATGGCCTATTTCCGGCTGGTGGTCAGCCCCGAGGACGATCTGGCTTTCGAGCGGATCGTGAACACCCCCAAGCGCGGCTTGGGCGACAAGGCGCAGCAGACGATCCAGCGCACCGCGCGCGAACATGGCGTGTCGCTGGTTAAGGGCGCGCGGATCGCTGTGGAGCAAGGGCTGATCAAGGGCAAGGGCGGCGCGGCTCTGCGTGAACTGGTAGAAGGGCTGGCGCGCT
>NZ_JBXWSK010000129.1:0-5464 GCF_059613385.1 Ruegeria sp. BHSA162 | reverse complement strand
GCAGGTGCCCAGATCCTCGGTCAGGGCGGCGCGGACCATCGGTTCGAGGATCAGGTCGGGGACAGTGGCATGATGCATTTTGCGGTTTCCTTGAAGATTTTCGACCGCAGCGCCACGGCCTCGTCCAATGTCAGATCAGACCGCCGCCCCGGCCCTTCGGCCGTAACCGGACAATCCGACCGATAGTGCGCGCCGCGGCTTTCGGTGCGCATCAGCGCTGCTGCCGCGATCAGCGTGGCGGTTGCTGTCATGTTTCGGAACAGGTGCGACTGGCCGTGCAGCGACTCCAACACGGCGATCCGGCCCAAGGCGCGGCGCAGCCCGTCCGCGTCGCGCACCACCCCCACGCCATCAGTCATGACCTGGCGCAGTTCGGCTACGGCTTGGGGGTCGGGGTCGGTGCCGCCGGACGGCAGGCGCAGCCGCACCTCGGGCGCGTCGGCCACCGTCAGGGTGCCGGCGATATCACGGGCGCAGGCGCGGGCAAAGACCAGCGCCTCAAGCAGACCGTTCGAGGCCAGCCGGTTCGCCCCGTGCAACCCGGTCGAGGCCGCTTCGCCACAGGCCCAGAGCCCGGCCAGCGAACTGCGGCCGTTCAGGTCGGTGGCCACGCCGCCCATGTGGTAATGCGCCGCCGCCGCCACCGGAATCGGTTGAGTTACGGGGTCGACACCGTTGCGCAGGCAGGCCTCGGTCACCGCCGGAAACTGACTGCGGATCGCCGCGCCGATCGCTGCGCGCGTATCCAGCGCGGGCCGGTTGTCGGCCTTGGTTTCCAGATAGACGGCGCGCGCCACGACATCACGCGGGGCCAGTTCGGCATCGGGGTGGACACCTTGCATGAACCGTTCGCCGTGGCGGTTGATCAACACGGCGCCCTCGCCACGCAAAGCCTCGGTAGCCAGAGGCATCGGGTCTTCGCCCACGTCAATCGCGGTGGGGTGAAACTGAATGAACTCGGCATCGGCGATCCGGGCCCCGGCCCGCGCGGCCATGCCGATCCCCTGCCCCCGGATCCGCGCCGGGTTGGTGGTGCCGGCATAGAGCCCCGCCGACCCGCCCGTGGCCAGCACATGCGCCGCCCCGCGCAGCAGCACCGGTTCGGCCCCCGGCGCATCGGTCGGCGCCAGATATACGCCCGAGACCTTGGCCCCGTCGCTTTCCAGCCCCACCGCCAGCGCCCCTTCGATCACCTGGACCGAACCACGCCGCCGCAGCTCGGCGATCAGGGCCCGCATGATTTCGGCACCGGCCTGGTCGCCCTTGACGCGCACCACGCGGGCCACTGAATGGGCGGCCTCCTGCGATTGGATGAACCCGCCTTCGGCGTCCCGGTCGAACCCGGTGCCCAGATCGGACAGGTCCAGAATGTGATCCCTGGCCGCGCGGGTGACGAACTCGGCCACCTCCTGCAGGACCGACCCCGCGCCGGCGCGCATCGTGTCGCGGGCATGGGCTTCGGGGCTGTCGGACGGGTCCATCGCCGCCGCCACCCCGCCCTGCGCCCAAGCCGAACTGGCACCCGAGCCCAGCGGCTCGGGCGAGATCATCACCACCGGGTGCGGGTCGAGCTTGAGCGCGGTATAGACCGCGGCCAGCCCGCCGCCGATGATGACCACCCGAGGGGTCGAGACCGTCTGCATCGCCCCGATCAAATTCCCAGCTTGCGCGACAGGTCGATCATCCGCTGAACCGAAAGGCGCGCTTTTTCTGCCACGTCGGGGTCAACCTCGACCTGACCGGTCATGGTATCGAGCGCATACAGAACCTTTTCCAGCGTGATCTTCTTCATGTAGGGGCACATGTTGCAGGGCCCGACGAAATCAACCTGCGGCAGCGCGTCGGCGATGTTCGACGCCATCGAACACTCGGTGATCAGCATCGCCTTTTCGGGCTGTTCGTCGGTAACGTATTTGATGATACCGCTGGTAGACCCCGAGAAATCGGCCTCGGCCACCACGTCGGGCGGGCATTCAGGATGCGCGATCAGGCGGGTGCCCGGGTTCCATTCGCGGAACTCGCGCAGGTCCTGCGCCGTATACTGTTCGTGCACGATGCATGAGCCTTCCCACCAGACCACGTTCTTCTGAGGCACGTCGCGGGCCACGTTCTGCGCCAGGTACTGGTCGGGGGTCATGATGACCGTGTCGCTGTCCATCGCCGCCACGATCTGCGCCGCGTTGGACGAGGTGCAGCAGATGTCGGATGCCGCTTTCACCTCGGCCGTGGTGTTCACATAGGACACGACCGGCGCGCCGGGATAGCGGCGGCGCATTTCGGCAATGCCTTCGGCGGTGATCGACTCGGCCAGCGAACAGCCGGCCTCCATGTCTGGCATCAGAACCGTCTTTTCGGGGCTGAGGATCTTCGAGGTCTCGGCCATGAAATGCACACCGCATTGCACGATCACGTCGGCCTCGACCTCGGTCGCCTTGATGGCCAGCTGCAGGCTGTCGCCGACGAAGTCCGAAATGCCGTGATAGATTTCGGGCGTCATGTAGTTGTGGCCCAGGATCACCGCGTTGCGTTCGGCTTTCAGATCGTTGATCGCCTTGACATAGGGCGCGTAGATCGCCCAATCCGCTGGCGTGACGACTCGCGACATGCGGGCGTAGATGTCGCTCATGCTGGCGGCCAGCTCGGGCGACGGGGTCAGATCGAATTTCTCGGCAAGATGCGCGCGCTGCGCGGGGAGGTCAAACACTGGACTGGTTTTCCGCCTGTTGAATAGGTGGCCTCGTTCTTATGGGGTTTCCAAACCGTTTTCCACAGTCGAACCGCGAAAAAACGCCCCGAAATTCAACGGGACGTTGGGCCACGTGACCAAATATCGCGGACAGGCCGGAGTCACCCGGCGTCAGGCACCTCAACCGCGCACCAGACGCAGTCATGATCCGAGAGCGGCTTGGCGTCGGCGGTCAGCGACGACAGCAGACCCCGGTCGCGGCAGATCAGCCCCTTGCCGGCGAACCAGTCCAGCTTCATCACCCGGTCCGGGTGCGGCGTGATCAGGCTGGGCCGGGTAGTGTGGCCTTCGGTCGTGAACTCCCAGGAAAAGCCGCGCTGCTCCGCCAAAGCAAACAGGGTTTCCCGGCGCCAGTCGAAATCCGGTGGCAGGTGGTTGCCGGTATTCAGATCGCCACCGATCAGCACCGGCATCCCGGGCGCAAACTCATCGAGCGCATCCAGCAGAAGCTGAAACTGCGTATGGCGATGCGCCGCCGCAGCATTGCTTTCCAGATGGGTGGAAACCACGCATACAGGCCCGTTCTCGGTCGCGACTTCTGCTGCAATTGCCATTCGGCCACCCAGCCGCGGTTGTTGCGGATCTGACGCCCCGGACTCGGCCGCAAACCAGTGGCCATGGTCGTCAAGACGGATCATGGCCACGCGTTTGAACGGAACCGAGGACAGAATCGCGTTCCCATGCCACCCGAGGGTGTTGAAATCATCCTTGCAAAAAGCGCGCTCGGTCGGGCCGCCCAGATCCAGTTCGTGGAACTCGACCCCAAAGGCGTAGGCCATACCCAGCTTGTCGGCCATTTCTGCCGTCGTGTGACGTTGACCGGTACGGGACATACCGTGGTCCACCTCGGACAGCAGAACGATTTCCGGGGTCACAGCCGCCAGGTGGGCTGCGCTTTCTTCGGGGAACAGGCAACGTTCCACATTCCAAGCCGCAGCCGAGAAACGTGCACCCAGAACGTCCCGGGTTGCGTTTCCGCCCAGTTGCACCGCGTTCATCGCCGGTGTCTGCGCCATCAGGGCGCGGTGCGCCTCGGCCGTTCGCGGCGCTGCCAATATGCGGTCTCGGACATCATCCGAGACCGGCGGCAAAGACGACACGATGTTCGTGATCACAGGGCTTTTCCGGTTTCCGGGTGGAACAGGCTGATCGCGTCGGGCTTGAGTGAGATCCGCGTTTCTCCGGGCGCGGCTTCGACATCCTTGCCCACGTGGATCGTGAACTCCTGATCTGCCAGACGCCCGTGCAACAGGCGGTGCGCGCCAAGCTCTTCGATGATGTCGACGTGAAAGGCGATCGAGCCCTCCGCCCCGATCAGTACATCTTCGGGTCGCACACCTACAGTCACCGCGCCAGACCCTTCGGCCGTGGCAAGCACCGTGTCGCCGTTGATCATCACGCGGCCGCCCTCCAGACGTGCGCCGATCAGGTTCATCGGCGGAGCGCCCATGAAGCTGGCCACGAAGGTCGAGGCCGGACGGTGATAGATCTCGGCCGGGGTGCCGATCTGTTCGATCCGGCCCGCGTTCATCACGATGATGCGGTCGGCCATGGTCATCGCCTCGACCTGGTCATGGGTGACGTAGATCGAGGTCACCCCCAGACGCCGCTGCAGCGCCTTGATCTCGATCCGCATCTGGTTGCGCAGCTTGGCGTCCAGGTTCGACAGCGGCTCGTCGAACAGGAATAGCGCCGGGTCGCGGACGATGGCCCGCCCCATGGCGACCCGCTGGCGCTGACCGCCCGACAGCTGCGAGGGCTTTCGATCCAGAAACTCGTTCAGGTTCAGCATCGAAGCGGCTTCGGCCACCTTGCGCTCGATTTCGTCCTTGGGCGTCTTTCGATTCTTCAGACCATAGGCGATGTTCTTGCGCACGGTCATATGCGGGTACAGCGCATAGTTCTGGAACACCATGGCGATGTCGCGATCGGCCGGATCAACGTCATTCATGACGCGGCCATTGATCGTCAGTTCGCCTTCGGTGATTTCTTCCAGGCCGGCCACCATGCGCAGCAGTGTGGACTTGCCGCAGCCCGACGGGCCGACAAGAACCACGAATTCGCCATCACCGATGTCGAAACTGGACGGGGTCAGCGCCTCGGCGCCGTTGGGATAGATTTTTCGGATGTTCTTCAGGGATACCTGAGCCATTGATTCTGCCTTACTTGTCGGATTCCGTCAGGCCCTTGACGAACCAGCTTTGGAAAAAGATGACGACCATGACCGGGGGGATGATGGCGATGATCGCCAGCAGGTTGGCCCGGCCGTATTCGGGAATGCGGTTGCCCTCCAGCACCTGCGTGATCTGCTTGATCCCGCGCACCAGGGTGAACATGTCCTCTTCGGTGGTGATCATCGTGGGCCACAGATACTGGTTCCACCCGAACACGAACATGATGATGAACATCGCCGCAATCATCGTACGCGACAGAGGCACCAGGATGTCGATGAAGAATTTCACCGGGCCGGCGCCGTCGATCCGCGCGGCCTCGACCAACTCTTCTGGAACCGAGCGGAAGAACTGCCTGAAGAAGAACGTGGCGGTGGCCGAGGCGATCAGCGGGATGATGAGGCCCTGATAGGTGTTCAGCATCCCCAGCTTCTGCACCACTTCGTACGAGGGCAGAATGCGCACCTCCAGCGGCAGCAACAACGTGGTGAAGATCACCCAGAAAGCCAGCGTGGCAAAGCGCAGCCGGAAATAGACGATCGCATAG
>NZ_JBXWSK010000128.1:0-5720 GCF_059613385.1 Ruegeria sp. BHSA162 | reverse complement strand
TTCCTTCAGGGGGCTTATGGACTGCGCCACGTGGAAAGCGGGAAGATATTGCGGCATGTATTGGGACCGAATGGAGAAAACCTGAAAACCCCATTCGGCCAACCTTGGATCGAACCGGACGGGACCGGCGAACCTGCAGAATTTCAATTCACCGGAACCGGCTTTTTGATTGCTGGGGTACCGTTGATGGCCACCAACCGCCATGTCGCTTTGCCCTGGACTTCGGGGAACCGAGAGAAGGCGTTGAGCGACGCTGGCCTTGAGCCTGAAATGTTGAGGCTGTTGGCCTATTTGCCTGATCAAACGGAACCAATAGAGGCGCGTTTGGTTCGGTTCAGCGAAGCAGCAGACTTGGCGATTTTGGCAGTTGAGCCAAGCGTTCAAGACCTCGGAATTCCGTTGGCGGATGCCACGTCGCGCGTCGGTGAAGAGCTTTTTCTGTTGGGATATCCAACGGGTTTGAAAGCTTTGATCGCGCAGGCCGGTCCGGGCTTTCTAGAGGAACTGGAGGCAGAAGGAACGCTGAACTTTTGGTCGATCGCGTCCCGGCTTTCTACTCAAAGCAAGATTCACCCACTCGCAAGCCGGGGGATCGTTGCACGAACAAGTGAGAGCGCCATCGTTTATGACGCCGAGACCACGACCGGTGGGAGCGGGGGGCCAGCATTGAATCGGCGGGGCGAGGTCGTTGCGATCAATGCTGCGATCCTGCCCGAGTTTGGTGGCTCAAACATCGGCGTCCCGGTTTCACATCTCAGAGCTCTGCTGAGAGAGGTTGAAAGCCAGTGATCATTCACTCGTTCGGAAGCGCGAGTTTTGAACGAAAAACACTGTGGCCAGTGGAACGATCACCGAGATCACGGCTACGGAGATCAGCAAGTATCCAAGTTGACTGTAGTCCGCGGCAGACGTGACCTCACCGGTCTCTGGATATGTGACGGCGCGTGTGACGACGTATATTTGGTTGAGGTATTTGGTGCTGAGGCTGCTCGCCGACAAAGCCATGTTTGTGAATGATGCCATCACCGCAAAAAAGGTCGCTTTCAACTGAACAGGGGCATTGCGTGCAATCCAAGCCAACATCGGGACCATGGCAATCTGTCCAAGCGGCGATTCAACAGCAGTGTCGAGGATGGCAATAAATCTTGCGTCGACAACACCACCGGTATGCGCCGCCGTCCATTCATGCACACCGTAATAGAGGGCAAGGTTGGGCAGCGCGAGCACGCCCGCCGCAATAGTCAACAGTACCACTACGTGCGCAATCGAACGGTTGGCCATGAATGGCCGCAGAACAATTAACCCGAGCAAGGCCAGCAGCGAGGTCAACAATGCCAGGATTGCCAAGAATTGCTCATCGAACCCCAGTTCATCGATTTCAAACCAAGTCAGGCCTGGTCCTGATAGCGGCACAGCGCGAAACACAAAAATGATTGTCGCTGTCCCGATCAGGGCTCTGGCTTGTGCTGGTTCCAGCTCTTTCAACAGGCGCGACATAAGGTACAGGATCACCGTTAGAGAAACCGCAAAGACTGTTTCTTGCGCAAACTCGAAATCGGCGGTTCCCAACACGATGCTAAGCACAACGAATGCGAAGCCGCCCAGCAATATGGACCATTTGACTTCGGTGACTTCATCCGGCGCGTAGGGCGGGTCGCCCGATCTTATACGCTGACGCTGGATCAAGCTGTGAAGAACGACACCGCTGACGGATAACACAGGGATGGCCAGAGCTATCAGGTACACCTGGCCATAAAGCGCAAGGCGATCGGATTTTTGCAGATCCTCTGTTCCAGAGAAAATCCAGATGTTTACAGCCGCAACAGCGGCAAACCCAGAAATAATGGAAACTCTGCCCAAGGTTTGCATCGTCGTGTGCTGAGCACGGGTTTCTTCAGGCGAAAATGGTAGGCCGTGCTGGTCAACCTTCGGCACCGCCTCAACCGTCATGGCGTCGGCAACAACGTCCTGAATGGCATAGCCCGAAGGCGCCAAGAGCAAGGCAACAACATACCAGTCTTCCAGCGGCATGAAACTGGACATCTGCGCAGGTGCGGTCACGAGCCCGTACATGGTGAGCAAAGACAACGTGATCAAGGACGCGCCGAACAAGATCAGCAGGGACTTCCAGCGCCAAAACAGGTCCACGACATGACCAAGCGGCATTTTTAGTATCCACGGGATACCAGCCCAAAATGCTAGCCCTGCAACGAAAGAGGCGGATAAATCGAGGTAGTCTTTTAGGAAAAAAGCACCAACGACCGAGGTCAGGCCGGACACGCCGGCCGCAAAATAGACCATCAGTGGTGGCAGATAGGACCATTGCAGCTGCTGAACCAGATCCACAAACGTTCTATGCCACCAGGCCGAAAGTTTTGATCCTATGGAAGTTTGGTCAGTCGTCATATGCCGTGGCAGCTCGTTGAGGCCTTTGGGTCGTTGTATCAGTTAGAGAAATCCAGATCCGAAAAGCAATGCACTGGTGATCACCCCAAGGATCGGTATCACAAGAGGAACGCGGAAGTGCTTTGCGGACTCGTCCGGCTTCATCTTCAGCAGGATCAGCGAAATATTGACCAGTACAAAGACGCCGAGAACGATCTGAGACGTGCGCTCTGCCAGAATACCAAGCGGTATAGTTTGGGTCAGCAAAACGATGATCGCCACGACCAGCAAAGTAGCGATAACTGGTGTCTGAGTTGCTTTTGGGACAATCGCCAGAACCTTCGGTAAATGGTTACGGTCAGCTAGGCCGTAGATCACCCTCGAGGCCATGATCATCTGGATCAGTACTCCGTTGACTGTCGCCACAATCGCGACTGCGGAAAAGCCCTGTTTGATCACCTCGGGCGCGTTTGAAAACACAAGCGCGAGGGGGGCTGCGGATGTCGAAAGAACATCGATCGGAACAACAAGTAGAACCGTCATTGAGGTTCCTAGATACAACACGGTCGCCAAAACGAGGGTTAGTAAAATCGCTTTTGGAATCGTGCGGACCGGGTCTTTAACCTCTTCTGCCACGTTGGCCATGTCCTCGAAGCCAACAAATGCAAAGAAGGCGAGAAGTGATGCCGCGAAAATGCCTCTCCACGCGTCGAATTCAAGCGGTGGAAGCATCGAACTGATTCCGTATCCCTGCGGATCCTGAACCGACATGCCCCAGCCAATCACAAAGATAAGGCCTGCGATCTCGATGATCGTAATGACAGCCGCAACAAAGACCGACTCAGTGATCCCCCAAAGTGCGATTAAACCCATGATCAAAACGACGCTGATGGTCAAAACAGGGATCGCAAAACCGGTTAAAGCATACAGGTATGATGCTGCGCCAATTGCAACTGCAGAGGCAGAGATAATCCCCGAAGCTGCGACCGCGAGGCCGACGAAAACCGCCATCCATCTTTTCTGAAATCCCGCTTCAACATAGGCCGCTTCACCTGCGCTGACGGGAAATCGTGTTGCGAGTTCTGCATACGAAAGCGCGGTGAGTGATACGACGAGCGCGGCTAAAACGAACGAAAACGCTGCAAACGGTCCAGCAATGTCTGCTGTCGCGCCGACTAAAACATAAATGCCCGCTCCGACCGTTACCCCAAGGCCATAAAGCGTGAGCAACGGGGTTGTAAGGGCCCGCCTGAGTTTCTGTTCGTTTGGATCAACAGAGTTCATAAGTGATTTCCGCCAACTGCCCACTCCGAACGTCGTCAGTGGCGTCCTTCTCTTTTTGTCTCGATTGGCGCAGCGGCTTAATCCTATGGTCAAAGCTGCACCGAATGCCGTGTGTCTCAACCTGGGCACATTGGGCGCCAATCAACTAACTGGGGGCTCGCCATCACTCCTGCCGAGCCCCCGTGGGTGGAACTTCCACTCCTTCAATATTCCATTCACCTTTGTGTTTACTTGGGGACAGGACGGTGAACGTAGAATATGTTGAAACATTCGAATTTTACTATGTAATTCATGTTGGTGCTTTGATCTATGTCAATCACCTCGCTGCGACGGGTCTGCGAGGCTGAACGCAACCCAACTGTCGTTTGTCGTCGGACTTAAAGGCAAAGCAAACATGTTCGATGGTTTCAGATTTAGGGTGGAAAGCAATTCGTGACGCTTTGGAACCTGTTACCAGTCTTGGGCTCGGATGGATGCGCTCAGATGGTTGCATCGCGTGCCTTATCACCTCTGACGAATTCTCAGGTATATGAATATATTGGAAGGAGAACCGTCTGCGCGCAAGGGTGGTGAGGTCAACGATGAGGTGGCGTAGTTGTAGGCCGGCAGGAATAAATTAGGCGCGTACACCAAACGCTATTCGACTGAAACGCCAATCCTCGTACAGGAGCGTACAAAATGAGCAAGGTCAAAGTGCTTTCTTAAGGATGCCTTATAATTAGATCTTCTTCCGGGGCAGCAAATTGGAGGAGCATATGCAGATTTTTCGAGGGATTTTACTGGCACTGTTCGTCACGGGGCCCGTACTAGCGCAGGAGGTCAGCGTTGATGAGGGAAGTGATTTGTACCGGACGTATTGCTGGCAATGTCACGGTTTCGAAGCAACCGGAGACGGGCCAATGGCGGAAATGCTGGCTATTCGAACACCTGACCTTACCAAATTGGCGGGCGAGAACGGCGGTGTGTTTCCGATAGATCTTATAGCTGAACAGATTGACGGTCGTTCACAATTGCTCGCCCATGGGGGCGAAATGCCAATCTTTGGCGCGGTGTTTGAGACAGACCAACAAATCGCGGTGGCTCTGCCTAATGGGCAACCTATGATGGTAGGCCTGCCGTTGGCGAATTTGCTCGCCTTTCTTGAATCGATCCAGTCTGAATAGTTACTGACCAATCTGCTCATCTGTGTCAGCCGTTCGTCTGATTGACATGAGAGTCAACGGCGGCCCCAACACCTCGAAGGCCACAGCGCTGGCTAGAGTAAAGGCCATGATCGACGCGGCCCAATGTGGAAATTGCTCTCCGGCGACGAGGGCCATTCCTACCGCGACACCGGCCTGTGGTAACAAAGCTGGGCCGTACCAGCGGGTCTGACGGCTAGGCAGGCCGCCAAGTCTCGCTCCACAATAACCCCCGACGAGGCGGGCTATGGCGCGCAAGAATAGGAAAAGACCACCAGCCCAGCCCATCAAGCCGAAGGCTTCAATATCCAGCGTGGCGCCAGCCAGTAGGAAGAACAAAATCATGAACGGCCACTGAATGTGCTCGATCTCATGAAAAGCACGGTCGTGATGGCGGGCAAGATTCCCAATAACTGCGCCAGCAACCATGCTTGCGACAAGGAACGAAACTTCTAGCCACAACGAAAGGCCTGCTGTCAGAAACACGATTCCCACCGCTTCGGCT
This sequence comes from Ruegeria sp. BHSA162, assembly GCF_059613385.1. Lineage (NCBI taxonomy): Bacteria > Pseudomonadati > Pseudomonadota > Alphaproteobacteria > Rhodobacterales > Roseobacteraceae > Ruegeria > Ruegeria sp. BHSA162. The sequence continues at coordinate 365 of NZ_JBXWSK010000128.1, read as the reverse complement.
TGCATTGGCTCTCCCGGCTTCAAGCGACCTGTGAGGTAAGCGGATGGCACGCCTAGCGCGGAACCCAACAAAATAGCCCCTCCGAAATCCCACATCGCTGTGGTCGTGACGGTGGCCCAACCATCCGAATGACCGGCCAGAACCAAGGCGATGCTGAAAACGATCAGACCCCAAGCGTCATCAATTGCGACGACGCCCTTTAATGTCTCTGTGAAGCTGTTGGACACCCCAGATGGTCTTGTCAGAAGAACTTGGGGTCTTGTCAGAAGAACTTGTCTTGAGGCAGGCAGGACGGTTGCGTAGCTTTTGCCCATGACCAAACCTGCCTCTTTCAAGTACTTCAAAACCAGTCCCGAGGTCATCCG
>NZ_JBXWSK010000127.1:0-5734 GCF_059613385.1 Ruegeria sp. BHSA162 | reverse complement strand
TGGCCCGCGTGACAGAAGGAACCAAAGCCATGTTGAATGCAATTTCGACCCGCGGCGCGCTGGCCGCTACAACAGCCATCGCTGCCGTTGCGCTGATCATGATCGTGCCGCAGACACGGGACGGTGTGCTGTCCCCCAGGTTCGGTACCGAGACCCGGGTGATCGGCCAGCCGCAGGCGGTTCGGCCAACCGGTCGATCAGACGCTGAAACGGCCGAGATGGATCTCGAGGAACCCGTTGTCGAAGCGCCGATGGTTGTGGATGAAGCCCGGGAACCTCTGGCAAAACGCAGCCTTCTTTCGCAAGGTCGCCTCGCCGACAGCACAGTGGCCCCTTCGGTTTCGAGCGACGCTTTTCGTCCGCCAGCGCGACCCGAGCAGTCGTCCGAAGAATTTGCAAACGTCGAAACCAACTCACTCAAGGTCACCGCGGAAGAACCGGTTTCGACGTTTTCGATTGATGTCGATACCGCATCTTACGCCATCGTCAGGTCCTCGCTTCTGGCTGGTCACTTGCCCCCGCGTGACGCGGTGCGGATTGAAGAAATGGTAAACTATTTTCCCTATTCCTATCCGGCGCCGGACGGCGCGGTGCCGTTTCAGCCAAGCATCACGGTCATGCCCAGCCCCTGGAATACCGGTACTCGACTGGTCCATATTGGCATTCAGGGAACGCTTCCGGTGATCGAGGAGCGTCCGGCGCTCAATCTTGTCTTTCTCATCGACACCTCGGGCTCGATGCAGGACGCCAACAAGTTGCCCTTGTTGAAACAGTCCCTGCGCCTGATGTTGCCCGAGTTGCGACCCGAGGATCAGGTGTCGATCGTGACCTATGCCGGCAGTGCGGGCCAGGTTCTGGAGCCGACATCTGCAGCCGATCAGGCCAAGATCCTGCGGGCGCTCGAACACTTGGACGCGGGCGGATCCACAGCGGGACAAGCCGGGCTTCAGCAAGCCTATCAGGTTGCTGCAGACATGGCCGCCGAGGGCGAGGTGACGCGAGTCATTCTGGCCACGGACGGGGATTTCAACGTTGGCCTGTCCGATCCCGAAGCTCTCAAGGAGTTTATCTCTGACAAGCGCGACAGCGGAACATATCTGAGCGTTCTGGGTTTCGGGCGCGGTAACCTTGATGACGCGACGATGCAGGCCCTGGCCCAGAACGGAAACGGACAGGCGGCTTACATCGACACGCTGGGTGAGGCCCGCAAAGTGCTGGTTGACCAACTGACCGGTGCGCTGTTTCCGATTGCCAACGACGTCAAGATTCAGGTCGAATTCAACCCTGCCCAAATCGCCGAATACCGCCTGATCGGGTACGAAACCCGCGCTTTGCGCCGCGAGGACTTTTCGAATGACACTGTTGATGCGGGCGACATAGGTGCAGGCCACAGCGTAACCGCGATTTACGAAGTCACGCCGGTCGGCTCCAACGCAATTCGCAATGCACCGCTGCGGTATGGAAATACCGCCCCCGCTTCGGACAGTGATGAAATCGGCTATTTCAAGCTGCGGTACAAAACACCCGGCGACACGCGCGGCCAGTTGATCGAGCAACCGATCTTGGACGGGCAGGGCCGCCAGACGGACGACGTGAGGTTTTCCGTCGCGATTGCAGGTTTCGGCCAGTTGTTGCGCGGCGGCACTTACCTGTCCGACTGGAGCTATGATGATGCAATCGCGATGGGCAACACAGCCCGTGGGGCCGATCCTTTCGGGTACCGGACCGAAGCCGTGACCCTGATGCGTCTGGCGCAATCCCTGTCAAAATAAAGGGTGGGCAATCCGTGTCAGTTCAACGACGGGCGCGGATTGTTGGCAGCGTGCGAATGAATCTTCCGCACGCTCCACTCAACTGCGTCTCGCATGGTTTTGCCCAAGGCGGTGTCAAAAGCGGTAACAAGATCCGGCGTCTCGTCGCTGGTCGAGACAACGGCTTCCTGGAACGAGCTTGAAGCGATGATCTTGTCTTCGAACTCGTCGATGATCTTGATGTTCATTCGCACTTCGATTTTTACGGTTTTCGAGTTTTCGGTTTCTCCGACGACAATCCCTTGAAACTCGCGCAGGTCCGGAACGATGACGTAGTCGGCGCGCAGGCCGACCGTCGAACGACCCACGGCGGCGACGCGACCGCTGTTTTCAAAGCTTTCGACCATCAACGCCTGAACGATCAAAGGTGCTCGGTCCACCCACCGGGCACGCGGCAGATACTGGACCTGCAGGGGCGTCGGCTGCACGGCAATCTGGTCGGTGTTCACCGCAGCGGTCGCAGTGGGTTCCTGGATGACGATCTGTTTCTGCACCCGGGGCAAAGACTGCGAGAACGTGCTCTTGGGGGTCAGCAGATACAGGTCGTTCGGTTTCGAGGCCTGTTTCAACGTGCCCAGACCGGCACATCCGCCCAGCGTCGTGATTGCAAGGGTCAGAAGAAGGGGCCTGATCATTGACGGAACTCCGATGCTTGGGTGCCCAGAAGGAAACGCGCGGGGTCGCGCTCGACCTTGTCGACAAGACGGTCCAGGCTGATGACAAGGCGTTGGGATTCTTCCACGAAACGAACGAATTGTGGCAGTCCGACCCGCAGGAAGTCTGAAACCTGCCGGCGGTTTTGTTGAACGATGCCGTCAATCGTTCCCAACAGGTCCGATGCCGATTGCGACGCGCTCAGAACGTCCGCTGAAATCTGGTCGATCTTGTCGGTCACGTTCGTTACCGTTTCGGCCACTTTGGTGGCGGCGTTTCGGATGTCGTCAACAACCTGTGCAACGTCTTCGTCCATCACGCGATTGGCCGAGTCGAACGCGCGTTCTGCGGATGCCAGAGTTCCTTTCGCCGTATCCATGGCCGAGGTCACCGAGTCGAGCGTTTGGTTGGCGTTGGCAAAGGTGTTGTTCACCGTTGCCATTGTGACCGCGGCTTCATCCGACAACCCGATCAGGCGGTCCGCGAGTTGCGACCCGCGCTCGATGAAGGGGCGGACGTCGTCTTCGATGACCTTGTTTGCCGTGGCCAGCGTCTGGTTCGCGCTGTCCAGTGCGGTTTTCGCCGATTCCGAGGCCGTTTTGATGCTGTTCAGCGTATCAGTTCCGGTGGTCAGCGTGGTCTCTGCGGTATCGGCCAACTGATCCAGGCGTTTGGTGAAGGCCCCGATGTCCTTTGCCGCGCCGCCCAGATCGCTGGACAGGGATTCAAAATCGTTCAGGGTCTTGTCCAGCCGGCCCGAGGCCGAAGCCAGGTTGTCGAGAATGTCCGACACGGCCTTGCGATTGTTGTCATCCACCACTGCGTTCAGGTTCTCCAGCAAGGTCACCGCCTCGTCCAGGACCTTGGGTGCGCCTTCGAACAGGGATTGGATGGCGCTGCGCTTGCTTTTGATGACGCTGTTCTGCGGCAGCCGTTCGGCATCGGGCGATCCGCCCGACAACTCGACATAGCTAACGCCGGTCACTCCCAGCGACTGCAACTGCGCGATCGTGTCCGTGGTCACCGGAATGCCTGCATCGACCTCAAGCCGGACCCTTACTTTGGACGGGTCATCGTCATCCAGGTCCAGCGAAATCACCTGTCCCACGGGCAGACCGTTGTAGCTGACGCCACCGGCGGCTGACAGGCCCGACACGTTGTCGAACAGCACGTCATAGTAAGCGTATTGGCGCGTGACTTCGAACTTGGCCAGCCACAGGAAGAAGCCGAACGCGCTCAGGATGCCCGCCAGTGTAAACGCGCCGATCAGGATATAGTTCGCCCGGGTTTCCATCGCCTCTACCTGTCCTGCCCCTTCTGTTGCGCCGCGCGGGCCCGGGGACCTGTGAAGTACTCCTGCACCCAAGGGTGGTCGACCTTGGTCATGTCTTCAATCGGACCTTCCACCAGCACGCGCTTTTCCGCAAGAACCGCAACGCGGTCGCAGATCGCGTACAGGCTGTCCAGGTCATGTGTTACCATGAAAACGGTCAACCCCAAGGCCTGTTGCAATTCTCCGATCAATTCGTCGTAGGCCGCGGCGCCGATGGGATCCAGCCCGGCGGTGGGTTCGTCCAGAAACACGATCTCGGGGTCCAATGCCAGCGCCCGGGCCAGCGCGGCCCGCTTGCGCATCCCGCCTGACAGCTCTGACGGGAACTTGCCACAACTCAGCTGCGGCAGCCCCACAAGGCTGATCTTGAGGCTGCCGAGCGCCCGCATCAAGCTCTCGCTCAGGCCGGTGTGTTCGCGCAACGGGGCCATGACGTTCTGAAGCACGGTCAGAGAGGAAAACAGTGCCCCGTCCTGAAAGGCGACGCCCCAGCGTTTCTCGATGCGGCGTCGGTCGGCCTCGGGGCCGTTCAGCACGTCGACACCCAAAACTTCGATACTGCCTGCCGCGGGTTTGTTCAGCCCGACGATGGTGCGCAGAAGGACGGACTTGCCGGTCCCGGACCCGCCGACAATGCCCAGCACTTCGCCGCGCCAGACATCCAGGTTCAGGTCGTCATGCACCACCTGCGGACCGAACTGGTTGCGCAGATTGCGCACACGGATCACCGCTTCGCGCTGCGCGTCCAGCTTGGCGGTCGATGTCTGAGCAGATCCATCCATGTCAGACACCGATCTCGGAGAAGAAAATGGAAAACAGCGCGTCAATGGCAATGACCATGAAAATCGACTGAACAACTGACGCGGTGGTGCGTTGGCCGACGCTTTGGGCGGAACCCTTGACCTGCATTGCCTGCCAACAGGCGATTACCCCGATGACCATGGCAAAGAACGGCGCCTTGATCAGCCCAACCGCCAGGTGCCAGACGCTGGTGTTTTCCTTCAGGCGCGTAATGAACATTCCGGGGCTGACGCCCAGATCGATCCAGCTCATTAGGGCGCCGCCAAAAAGGCCGGCGATATCGGCCACGAAGCCCAGTATCGGCAGCATGATCAGCAGTGCAAGAACCCGTGGAATGACGAGCACCTCGATCGGGTCCAGACCCAATGTGCGCATGGCGTCGATTTCTTCTTGCACTTTCATCGAGCCGATCGAGGCCGTGAAGGCCGAGCCGGATCGACCAGCCACGATGATGGCGGTCAGCAGGATACCCAGCTCACGCAATACCGAGATCGAGATCAGCTCGACCACGAAAATTTCCGCGCCGAACTGTTTCAACTGGGTGGCCCCCTGAAAAGCCAGCACCACGCCGATCAGAAATCCCATCAGCGCCACGATGGGCAGGGCCTTGAACCCGGTTTCCTCCATCTGTGACACGACCGCGGCGCGGCGCAGGCGCCACGGCATGATCATCGTGCGGCCCAGCCGGTGCAGGGTCAGGCCCAGAAAGCCGAGGATCGACATGGTGTCGCGCCCGGCGCCCACTGTTGATTGGCCCAGGCTCTCAAGCCAAGGCATGAAGCCTTTTGGCGGGGCTTCGGCGGGAATGTCCTTGGGAATGTTCTCCGAGACGGTTTCCAGCAGCGCGGAATGTGCCGGTTTCAACCCGTCGAAAGCCACGGTCGCCCCCATGGCTGCGCAGCGGTTTTTCAGGTCCGCGATCAGCCACGCGCCGCCGGTGTCCAGCGCATCGATGTCGGACATGTCGACCGTCACATGCGCCGCATCCGGACGGGTGGCGCGAAAGGCGTCTTCGACGGCGCTCAACGACTGTGTCAGCATTTCGCCAGACACAATCACGCGCGCTGTGCCGCCTTCCTGTTCGACTGCAATCGAGGGTTTCGTCATGCCGGTATCAGACGGGAAACCGTTCCTG
>NZ_JBXWSK010000126.1:0-5597 GCF_059613385.1 Ruegeria sp. BHSA162 | reverse complement strand
ATCTCCGGCTTGAGCCCCGGTAAGCGTTTCTGCGGCGGCTTCCAGAGTATCGGTTGTCAGATCGGTGAGTGTGGTTGTCAGCCCTACAAAACCTGTGTCGGTCGCGATCATGTCGCCAATCGCGAGTGTTTCGACACTTGTTCCATCACCGCGAAGCGATGAGACATCCAACCCGCTGAACATAATGGCGTCGGCCATGTCGGCTGCAGGCCCCAGGGTGAAACCCGTTACGATATCGGTGCCGTTGGCCGTCGGGTCCGCTTCGAAAACGATAAGATCTCGGCCAGCGCCGGAAAGATCGATCACATCGTCGCCGTCCCCACCGCGGATGACATTGTCGATACCCGTGGCCGCCAATGCGTCTGCGCCGTCTGTTCCCAATACCCAATGGGTCGGGCCACCGTCGGGCGTGTTGATCGTCAACTCGATCGGCTTCGTGGGGTCCAGCACCGTCATCGTGAACGTGACGACAGGCTGGGTCAGATCGCTGACGCTTGTCGCAGCTCCGCCAAAACTAATTTCCGCCGCCCCGTTCGGGTTTGCCAGAAACAGATCAAAATCGGTGTTTTCGACCTCGGATCCCGTGTCATAGGTCACGACCGCGGGGTCAAAACCCAAGTTGGCCGTGAAAGCCAACCCACTGGATATGTCCCGGTCCGCATCGGCATGTATTTCGAAAGTTATCGTCGACCCGCTGCGACCTGCCTCGGAGATGAAATAGGCCGCTGGAACGTGAGCCGTCGCCACGTCTGTCGCGGGTAGGGGGTTCGGTCCTCCGGCAACCGTCGCTGAAACCGAAAAATCCAAAAGGTCACCCGCCGTTGTACCCGAAAACGCCGTGGCAGGTACGTTCAGGCTCCACGTACCGTTGGCCGCAACCGTGGCTGTGCCGACAGAGACCGAGTTCAGCATCACCTCAACGGTTTGTCCCGCGCCGAGACCTATGGATGAACCGCTGACCGTCAGGCCGCTGGATTGCGCGTCACTCAGCGAAACCGCGTCGTTGGTACCGACCTCATTCAAGGTCAGGATGGGTCGGTAATCGGTGGTCACCGAGTCTGCCGCCTGAGGAGCGGGGTTGCCAGCCAAGTCCGAAACCGATGCGGTGATAGAATAAGTTGCTCCGTCAGAAAGAGCGTTCAGATCAGCCGTAGGAATGGTGGTCGACCAGACCCCACCCAAAGCGGTGGCAGTATAGGTCTGCCCGTTCAGCCCGACAGTAATTGTTTGCCCATCTTCGGCAGTTGTTGTCCCCGATACTGTCAGGTCGCTGTCCTTCTCGGTGACGTCTAGAACCGATCCAATTCCCAGAGGGTTCAGTGAGATGGTCGGGGCGCTGAAATCGGTGTTGAACCCAGTCGAAGTCGTCTGTGTATTTCCGGCTGCGTCGCTGACTGACGCGGAAATCGTGTAGGATTCGGCATCTTGCAGGCCGCTAAGGTCGAGGGGTGAAGCGGTGTAGGTCCACGCGCCACTCGTTACTGTAGCGGTGCCTGAGACATCCACAGTCCCGTCCGCTCGTTGAACCTGGATCGAGACGATCGTGCCATCAGGCGCGTCGGAAATGCCAGAGACGGTCATTCCGCCGGATTGCTCTGCCAGGTTCATGGTGCCCCCGGCCGATACCGTCGAGATTGACAGAGTGGGGGCCGTAAAGTCCGTGTCGAAGCTGCCAGTGGCCTGTGCGGCCGGGTTCCCAGCAAGGTCCGAAACATCGGCGGTCACGGTGACGGTGGCTCCGTCGGAGAGGCCGGCTAGATCGGTTGCGGGAACGCTGACACTCCAGTTTCCACCTGAAACGGTGGCGCTGTAGGTTTGGCCGTTCATTCCTATGGTCACGGTCTGGCCGTCTTCGGCGGTCGTCGTTCCGGATATGCTGAGGTTGGTTCCCTGTTCGACCGCGTTCATGACCACGCCGTCCGAAAACGTGTCGATGCTGATCGTTGGGGCGGTTGCGTCTTTGGAAACTCCTGCACTCGCCTGCGGGGCCACGAGGCCATCGGCATCCGTCACGTCGGCGGTGATGGTGAAAGTTGCGCCGTCGGCCAAGGCAATCAAATCCGCGCTCGGCACGGTCACGCTCCACGTCCCTCCGGACACAGGACCCGTGTAGGTCTGCCCGTCCAAAGTTACGGTGACTGTCTGGCCATCGGTGACATTTCCGGTCGTGCCGCTGATCGTCAGATCCGCCCCGACTTCGACTGCGTTCAACACCGCACCGACGGATAGAGGCGAAATCGAGATGGACGGTCCGCTCAGATCCACGGGTACCGAAACCGCAACAGGCGTGGCCGGGTTTCCGGCGGCATCGCTGATCGCGGCACTGATGCTGATGGGGCTGCCACTGACCAGAACGCCGAGGTCGGCTGCGGGAACGGTCACACTCCAAGCACCGCCTGAGGCGATGCCGCTGTAAGTCTGGCCATTGAAGGTCAGCACAACCGGTTGGCCATCTTCGCCGGTCGTCGTGCCGGTAATCGTCAGGTCCGATCCGACGTCTACAAGGTCGATCTGGCCGCCTGCGACAGCGTCTATTGTTATGGCTGGGGCGGAAAAGTCAGTATCAAAGCTGTTGGTGGCTTGAGCCGCCGGATTGCCTGCCCGATCCACCACATCAGCGGTCACAGTGACGGTCGCGCCATCGGGCAGAGACGCCAGATCGGCGGCCGGAACCGTGACGCTCCAAGTGCCGCCGGACACGGTTGCGGTATAGATCTGACCGTTCAACCCCATACTCACCATCTGACCTTTTTCCGCATCGGTCGTACCACTGATTTCCAGATCTGACGCGCTCTCGGCCCCATTCATGACCGCCCCGTGGGAAAATCCTGTTACCGCGATGGTCGGAGCGATGGTGTCGATGTTGTACGTGGCTGTTTCGACATCGATCTCACCTCCGGCTCCATCCAGGTGTCGGATCGTCACGGATGTGACCCCCTGAGGCAACCCTGCAGCCTCGACTTGGCTCAGCGAAACGCTCCAACTGCCGTCCGGCCCCGCTGAAACGGTTTTGGTGACCGACCCGATGGTTACTTCGACCGAAACGGTGCCGTCAGGTCCTGACGCCTTGGCGGTGGTGCTGTTGAGCGAATTTCCCTGCAACTGTGACAGGTTCAGACTGGGCGGGCGCGGAGATTCCTCGGGCGTCGCGGCATCTTCGCCGCCACCGCCGCCAGCGGCGGCCGCACCGGCCAGACCCAAACCACCCAGCACCGCGCCTGCGGCTCCCATGCCGCCACCACCAGCTGCCGCTGCTCCGGCGGCTTCAGCTGCCACTGCAAGCTGCGCGACTTCAACGGCCACGTCTTCGGCAATCATGATCGAACCGTTTTCCAGAACGTGCACGTTTTCCGCGGAAACCAGGACTGTGCGACCGTCCAAAAGCTTCAGTTGAACGTCGCCGTTGGGCAGCAGTTTGACCGACTGGACACCGGGCAGGACATCGGCAAACTGAAATGTGCTCAACTCCTCCTCAGTGGCTTGGGCCAGCGCCGGCAAGGCCAGAAGGGCAGAGGCCAAACCACCGCCGACGCCCGATCCGGCCCATCGGCGCAGACGCGCTTTGACCCATTTGCGGACATGCTTCTCATGCCCTGCATCTGGTGAGTCCTTCTGGATGGAGACTTCGTGTGAAACAGGTTTCATCGTCATCATGTCCTCACAATTGGTGGCCGCGGATACCCGCGCGGCAAGACCGAAGAAGCCAAGTTCTGTTCTTCTTTCCTGCTGCCGAGTTATTCATGCGGTCGGACCTTGAAAAATTGAGTTAATCTGGAGCCGAATTCCTCGTTTTCACCACAATTTCGTTCTCGTCTTTGCCTTGGCACTGCGTCACCCTCGAAAGGACTGCCAGCGATGGCATTGGGGGTGATCTGAGTTGATGCTTCAGTTCGAAAGAGTGGTTGCAACGGGGAGTCCGGCGCTCGATTCAGGTATCGGCGATACGGCTTTAAAAACGCTTAACGGTGTTACGTATCTGTACAGCACGACCCGGGCTGGCGGCGGCATCGTGGTCTGGCAGCTTGTGGATGGCGGGGCTCCGCAATTCCACGACGATCAGTATTTCAGCGGCATCATATCGTTGCAGGTCGGCAGCCTTGGTGCTCTGGTCGCATTGGGCGCAAGCGATCTGTTGGCACTGGACGTCGATACCGCCACGGGCCTTGTCGGGTACGAGTTGAATACGGATGGCACGATCGGGGCGCTGAAGGAAACGGCGGCGATTCCCGGAGGCGGTGATGTCACCGCATTGGTCCAGTACTCGGTGGGGGCGGTCGACTACCTGACGGTGGTCCATCAGGACAGTGGGCTCATCGGCACCTACGTGGTGAACTCGAATGGTTCGCTCAGTCATGTCGGCTCGGTCGCGGGTAATGCCGGGGCGATGCAGACCGCGGCGGTGGGCAGCAACCAGTATGTCGTCACCGCCAATGCCGCCGACAATGCGATCCGGGTGTTCAGCGCCGATCAGGGAAGCGGGACGCTGATCGAAGTGGACAACACGACAACCCAAACGCTTGGGATCAGTTCTCCGACAGCGTTGGAAACCGTTGATGCGTATGGACACACCTGGATTCTGGTGGCCGGGTCCAGCAGCAACTCCATCAGTGTGATGGAGCTGCGCGCAGACGGAACACTGGTTCCACAGGATCATGCGTTGGACACGTTGGGTACCCGTTTTGGCGCAGTTCAGGACATGAAGGCCGTCGAAGTCGATGGACGTGTCTTTGTCGTTGCCGGTGGCGGAGATGACGGAGTGACCCTGCTGACGATGACCCCTGATGGCAAGCTGATCTACCTAGACAGCTTTGCGGATACGCTGGATAGCGGTCTTCAGAATGTTGAGACCATCGAGGTGGCCCATGTTGGCGACGACCTTCAGATCTTTGTGGCATCGCAGCAGGATGCAGGGCCAACCCAGCTGACAGTGTCTCTGGACACCTTGGGCAACGTCATCGAGGGGAATGGAATCGTAACTGGAACCGCTCAGGACGACATGCTGAGCGCCGGCGTTCTGGACACTGATTTGCAGGGCGGTGCCGGTGACGACATTCTGATTGCCGGTCGCAGTGAAACCACCATGCAGGGCGGTTCCGGCGCGGACATCTTCGTTATGCGGTTCGGCAGTGGATTGACGACGATCACGGATTTCGAGGCCGGAACCGATCGGTTGGATCTGTTCGACTACCCGATGTTGCGCAACCCCGGGCAGCTGACCGTGACGTCAACGGCACAAGGGGCTCGGATTGAGTTCATGGATGAAACCGTCGAGTTATTTTCGGCCGACGGTGGCACACTCACCAGCGCCGAAATCTTCGGGTCCGGTTTTAAGGGGCCGGATCATATCCCCGTTGACTTTGGCGTGCTCACGGGGCCCGAGGCCTCGGCCGGTGTGACGGGTCCAGTCACGGTAGAGTCTTCCGGTTCAAACCCCGCGCTGAGCGATGCTGAGATCGTGTTCAAGCCAGTTGGAAACAGCCCGATATCGGTACAGGCCGACGATCAGGGCCAATTCGATCTTGATTTGCCATCAGGTTCGTTGCCGGGTCATGTGGACATCATCAAGCCCTATTCACATGCTAGCGGAGAAATCACGG
>NZ_JBXWSK010000125.1:0-6074 GCF_059613385.1 Ruegeria sp. BHSA162 | reverse complement strand
CTTGAGCGCGGACAGAATATGTGCGCCGGACCGCTCGCCGATATCGGCCAGAACCGCAAGGTTTCGCTCCACTGCCTTTTCGTCGACGACGAAGCAAGGCGAAGGAACGCGATTGAGGTCGAAGGTGCGGAAGGCACCGGCGTCTCCGGCCTGTGTCTGCATCAGTTGGGTCATGTCCGGCGTCTCCGATTGGTGGATAAGCCGGGGGTGCGACTTGTCGCCATTGTCGCTCGGACCAATGGCGACCCCCCGGGATATTTTGGGCCAGATGAAGCAGGGCGGTCGCGCGGACCGCCCCGAGGGTTCAGAACTCGACCGGGCCGTCGAGTTCGTGGACCTGCCAAGGCAGGCCATGCTTGTTCAGCATGTCCATGAAATCATCCGGGTCGAGCTGCTCCATGTTCCAAACGCCCGGCTCGCGCCAGTTGCCCTTCAGCACTTGCGCCGCGCCGATCATGGCGGGGACGCCGGTGGTGTAGCTGACGGCCTGGCTGCCGACCTCGCGGTAGCATTCCTCGTGGTCGCAGATGTTGTAGATGTAGTAGGTCTTTTCGCCCGAGCCGTCCCTGGCCTGGCCGGTGGCGATGTCGCCGATGCAGGCCTTGCCCTTGGTTTCGGCGCCCAGATCGCCGGGATCGGGCAGCAGGGTCTTCAGGAACTGGATCGGAATGATCTCGACCCCGTTGTGCACCACCGGGTCGATCCGGGTCATGCCGACATTCTGCAGCACCTTGGCATGGGTGATGTAGGCATCGCCGAAGGTCATCCAGAAACGGGCGCGCTCGATCTCGGGGAAGTGGGTCGAGAGTGACTCCAGTTCCTCGTGATACATGAGGTACATGTTCTTCGGCCCGATGCCGGGGAAGTCGAACTCGACCTTGTGGGTCATGGCTGGCGTCACTTTCCACTCGCCGCCTTCCCAGTGGCGGGCGTCGGCCAGTACTTCGCGCAGGTTGATCTCGGGGTTGAAGTTGGTGGCGAATTCCTGATCGTTCTGGCCGCCATTGGCGTCCAGAACGTCGATCTGGCGGATCGAGTCCAGCTTGTGTTTCTTGAGCCACTTGGCAAAGACGCTGGTCACGCCGGGATCGAAGCCCGAGCCGAGGATCGCGGTCAGGCCGGCCTGCTTGAACTTGTCCTGATAGGCCCACTGCCAGTGGTATTCGAACTTGGCCTCGTCCTCGGGCTCATAGTTGGCGGTGTCGAGATAGTGGCACCCGGCCTCGAGGCAGGCATCCATCAGCACAAGGTCCTGATAGGGCAAGGCCAGGTTCACCAGAAGCTCGGCCCCGGTGTCCTTGATCAGCTTGACGGTGTCGGCGACCTTGTAGGCGTCAAGCTCGGCAGTTTTGATGTCGACGCCGGTGCGTTCCTTGACCGATTTGGCGATGGCATCGCATTTCGCCTTGGTGCGGCTGGCCAGCGTGATCTCGGTGAAGATGTCGGAATTCATCGCCATCTTGTGCACGGCGGCGTGGCTGACGCCACCCGCGCCAACAACCAGTGTCTTGCCCATGGGAAATTCTCCTTTCGCCGGGGTTATTCGTAGTAGGTATAACCGTTGATGCTGTCGCGATAGGCAGTCATCAGGGTTTTGCGTTCATTCGCCTTGAGCGTGCCGGTCGAGATCGCCTCGTCGACCATCTTGCGGAAGGCAGCGATGCAGTCGCTTGGGTCGAACTCGACATAGGACAGGACTTCGCTGATCGTGTCACCCTCCTGTTCATGCAGCAGGTCGAACCCGCCATCGGCGCGCAGGTCGATGGTGACCACGTTGGTGTCGCCGAACAGGTTGTGCAGGTCGCCTAGGGTTTCCTGATAGGCGCCGACGAAGAACACGCCCATGTAATAGTCGCGATCTTCGGGCAGGGAATGCACCGGCAGGCTGGGCGAGACACCGTCGGCCAGAATGAACCGGTCGATCTTGCCGTCGCTGTCGCAGGTGATGTCGGACAGTACCGCGCGGCGGTCGGGGGCCTGGTCCAGCATCTGCAGCGGCACGATCGGGTGCAGCTGGTCGATCGCCCAGACATCGGGCAGCGACTGGAACAGAGAGAAGTTGCAGTGATAGATGTCCGCCAGCTTTTCCAACTGGTCATCCACATCGGTTTCGACCTCGTCCGAGGCCGCCAGCGCCTTGATCCGCGCCATCAGCGACAGGTAGATGCGCTCGGCCCGGGCCATCTGGCGCAGGTCGACATAGCCACGGCGGAACAGGGCGCGCAACTCGTTGCGGTAGAAGGTGGCGTCGTTCCAGCATTCCTGCAGCCGATCGTGGCTGAGGTACCCGTTCACCGCCGCCAGATCGGACACCATGTGGTGGTCGTCGGGTTCCACCTCGGGGCCGTTGGGCGCGTCATAGAGCGTGCTTTCAAGCACGTTGAACACCAGCATCGACGAAGTCGCCACCACCGCGCGGCCGCTCTCGGTCACCAGCGTGGGGTGGTCCACCTCGGCCTCGTCCATGGCATAGGCCACGGTCTCCACCACATTGGCGCAGTATTCCTCGACCGTGTAGTTGATCGAGTTCTCGGTCGCCTTCTTCTCGCCCGTGTAATCGACGCCCATGCCGCCGCCCAGATCCAGGTGGGTCAGCGGCACGCCCTCGCGGGTCAGTTCGGTGTAATAACGGCAGGCTTCGCCCACGGCGCGGCGCACGTCGTTCACGTCGGGCACCTGGCTGCCCAGATGCGAATGCTGCAGCTTCAGGCAATGCAGCAGGCCCGCATCGCGCAGCTTGTCGACGACCGCGACCAGCTGATCGGTGTTCATGCCAAAGGTCGACCGATCCCCCGAGCTTTCCTGCCATTTGCCGCTGATCTGGTTGGTCAGTTTCACCCGCACGCCCAGCAGCGGCTCGATGCCCAGCCGTTTGTAGACCTCGATGACCGTGTCGGCCTCTTTCGGGCTTTCCAGAACGATGACCGTGTTGAACCCGATCTTGCGGCTGAGGATGGCCAGCTCGATGAACTCCGCGTCCTTGACGCCGTTGCACACGATCAGCGCCTCGGGGGCCAGACGGTGCGCCAGTGCGATTACCAGCTCGGGCTTCGATCCGGCCTCGAGCCCGTAATTGTATTGCTTGCCGAACTCGACGATCCGGTCGACGACCTGCGCCTGCTGGTTCACCTTGATCGGGAACACGCCGCGATAGGACCCCTTGTAGCCGGTACGCGCAATCGCATCGCGGAAGCTTTCGTTGATATGCGCGATTTCGCGTTCCAGATACGAGCTGATGCGCAGAATCATCGGCGCCTTGATCCCGCGCTGATCAAGGTCGTGCAGAATACCGGGCAGGCTGATGGCCGCCGCATCGGGTGCCATGGGATTGCGCAGACTGATCTCGCCGTCCTCCGTCACCTCGATGAGACCCTTGCCCCATTTTTCAACCCCGTAGATGGAATGCGGTGCGACGGGCGTTTGTTTCAATCAAGTCAGTCCTTGCGTTGCAGGCGTGGAAATTTCGCCCGCCAATACGGCAGCCGTTCGATTCTTCCAAGTGTAATCTGTATCGGAGGTTAGCCCAATTCAGATCGCAGGGCGAATGGGAACCAAATGGTTGTCCCAACGGACCCGAGGATGGGGCGATACCGCCGGGTTTGACCCAACCAGATGCCCCACATCGCCATGCCCGGTGGTAAAGACAAAGCCGGATGGCCCGGGGCCCAACCCGCACACGTCGCCGAGCGAATGGGCGCTGTCAAAACGAGCTGCCTCGGCATCAAAGACGTGCAGCGCGTTGCCGCGTGGGCAGGTGATGGCGACCTGACGCCCCTCGGCGGAAAAGGCGACACTGCCTGCATAGCCGGCCAGCGTCGCCTGAATGTCATCCGGCGCGGACAGAAGGTGGTAACGGCCACCCCGCCGATTCAGCCCCAGCAGGGCCGGCTTGTGGGACAGGTCGCCCTGCCACTGCATCGCGAAGGCCAGCAGGCCATCCGCACGAACGGCCAGATGCCGGATCGAGTTTTTGTGCAGCGCCGCGGGCAGCTCGACCTGCTCCAGAACCGATCCGTCGAGGCTGACATAGGTCAGGTTCGGGCGCATGGTCGGCAGGTTCAACTTGCTGCGCCCGGTATCCGGGTGGGTTTCGATGCCGCCGTTGGCGATGGCAAGAGATTTGCCGTCGGGCATCAACACTACGTCATGGGGGCCGACCCCCGCCGAAGAAAACTCGCCCATTCGGGCATAGCCCTCGGCCGCGTCCCAGACGCCGATGACCCCGGTGCCAGCCTCATAGTCGTTTTCGGTGGTGAACAACCGGCGGCCGTCGGGCGAAAATGCGCCGTGGCCATAGAAATGACGCCCGGCCGGCGCCTCGAGCCGGGTCAGCTGGTCCCCGGTCGCGCAATCGATCACAAGCGCAAATCGCCCCGGACGGCGCGCGAATGCAACGGCCCGCGCCAGATGGGGATGGGCGGCGGCGGCATGCCCGCGGCCGGGCAGGGGGACCGAGAACCGAAACTCTCCTGAACCGGTCAGCCCGACCAGGCGGTACGACCCATCGTCGAACAGCGCAGCCGACAGGAAATCGGGCGAACCGACCTCAGCCCAGCCCGGCAGGGGGGCAAGAGTGGCCGCTGCCAAACCGGCCAGGAACCCTCGGCGGCTGGTCATCGGTCAGTCTCCGTCCAATGAATTGAACCCGGCGCTTATGCCCAGGGTCGGACCCAACTGCGCGGCGGCCAAGCTGCGGATGTCGTTGATCGACTGCTGCAGCGCCTCGATCCGCAGCCGCCCCTGGGGCTCGGCCACGCCGGCCAGTGCGGGATCGTCCAGCGCCTGCGCCCGGGCGATGCTGCGGGCAAAGGCGTCGTCCAGCGCGGCGGCAATCTGTGGGTGATCGGCCGCCAGCCGCGCCGCCAGGTCGCGCAGCGCCACCAGCGACAGTTCCACGTGCCGCAGCGACCGCAGCGACCGGCGGGCCTCGGCCCGGTTGGGGCGGGGGCGGTCGAATCTGGCCATCGGGCGGCCCAGACGCGTATCGGCTGTGAATTCGAGCCCAGTGGTCAGGGCCTTGTAGAGCTCCTGCAGGGCTTCGTCGGAGGACCGATAGGGTCTGTCCGGCCCGGGTTGGGTCATGGTGCGGGCATAGCCGTGCCAGTCCCGGTCGATGGCCCGGGCGGTGCGGTGGATGTCGGCGGCGATGGCGCGGATCAACCCGCAGCGATAGGCCGCATCGCCCTGATCGGCAAAGGCCGGGTCGTATAGCATCCTCTCGAGCGCGAGGAAGCCGCGCCCCGCGATCGAGGTTTCGGCAAAGGCATCGGGGTCGGCAATGGCCGGGTCTTCGGCCGCGATCATCGCCGACAGCGCCTTGGGCGTGAACCCTTTGCTGTCGGGCCAGAAGGCCAGGGCAAAGGCACGGTCTCCGACCTCGGTCGGGCCGAACCGCAGGTGGCTGGCGGATATCCAGGCGTC
This sequence comes from Ruegeria sp. BHSA162, assembly GCF_059613385.1. Lineage (NCBI taxonomy): Bacteria > Pseudomonadati > Pseudomonadota > Alphaproteobacteria > Rhodobacterales > Roseobacteraceae > Ruegeria > Ruegeria sp. BHSA162. The sequence goes on along the minus strand of NZ_JBXWSK010000125.1, from coordinate 653 downwards.
GAAGGCGGCGTGATAGGCCGCGCGCAGATCGGCGGACCCCGGCGCGCAGTCCGCGCGAGCAGTGGCATCCAGCGCAGCCGTCGCTTCGGCAAGGTGATCGAAACGCGGCAGGATATGGGCTTGGGTCACGTCGGTCAGGATCGCATCGCGGCTTTGTGCCGCCGCGCAGAGCGGCATCAATGCGGAAAGGATCACGGTAATCAGGCGCATCGGTCAGAGACTTTCCAGGAACCGGATCAACGCATCGCGGTCGGGCTTGGGCATGGAAACGACTGCATCGCGCGCGGCCTGGGCCTCGCCGCCGTGCCACAGGACTGCTTCGAGAGGCGAGCGCGCGCGGCCATCATGCAGGAACTGGGTGTGCCCCGAGACCCGTTCGGTCAGGCCGATGCCCCACAGCGGCGCGGTGCGCCATTCGCGGCCCGTGGCGCTGGCCTCGGGGCGGTTGTCGGCCAGTCCCTCGCCCATGTCGTGCAGCAGCAGGTCCGTGTAGGGCCAGATCAGTTGGAAACTGTGCTCGGGCCGGTCGGGCAGGCGGTGGGTGACGAAAGCGGGCGTGTGACAGGACGCGCAGCCAATGTTGTGGAACACCTCTTTCCCGCGCAGAACCTGCGGGTCATCCGCATCGCGCCGGGCGGGAACGCCCAGGTTGC
>NZ_JBXWSK010000124.1:0-6129 GCF_059613385.1 Ruegeria sp. BHSA162 | reverse complement strand
ACCGACCCCAAATCCCGCGCCGATGACCTGATTGGATGGTTGCTGGACCGAGGGCTGGAAGGGGCGGAACAGTCGGAAATACTCGAAGGCTATTGCCTGCGGCTTGTGGATGCGGGCGTTCCTCTGATGCGGTTTCACGCCGCCCAGAGCGCCTATCACCCCACTTACGGCGGCACCGGCTTCAACTGGTACCGGGACGAAGGGGGCAGTGTCGAGAATTATGAGCACCGCGAGGAATTGCCTGATCAGTGGGTTTCCAGCCCGCTCTATGCGATGCTGCAGTCCGGCGCGAAGGAGCTGCGTGAAAGGCTGAAAGACCAGAACGAACCCAGCCGATTTCCGTTTTTGAACGAGCTGCATCAGAAAGGTGCCACCGACTACTTTGCATCCGGTCTGGTTCTGCAGAAGGTCGAGCCCGAAAACCGGATTGCCCTGGATCAGATGCCCGAGGGGGTCTTGATGTCGTGGACGACGGACCATGCCGAGGGGTTTGACGACATTCACCTGGATCTGATCCGATATGCTCTGCCGCATCTGGGGCTGGCCTTGAAATCGGCCTCGAACCGGAAAATGGCGCAGGATCTGCTGCGCGTTTATCTTGGACGGGATGCGGGTCGGCGCGTTTTGTCAGGGGAAATCCGGCGCGGATCGTTGCAGCAGATCGATGCCGTGATCTGGAATTTCGACCTTGAGGGCTTTACCGGCCTGGCCGAACGCCTTCCCGGGTCGGACATCATCGCCATGCTGAACGACTATCTGGCCGTGGCGGTCGAGGTCGTTCAGGGTTGTGGCGGCAATATCCTGAAATTCATGGGCGACGGCCTGATGGCCATGTTCGACGTGGGCGAGATCGACGAGGACGCCCGCGCCGCGCTGGCCGCCGTTGGTGTTCTGCAGACGCGTATGGCCGAGCTCAACGCGGAACGGGCCGCCGCCGGCCTGCCGGTCGCCAATTTCACCCTTGCCTTGCATTCGGGCGAGATCCTTTATGGCAATATCGGTGCTGAAAGCCGGCTGGATTTCACCGTGATCGGACCGGCGGTGAACCAGGCCGCGCGCATCGCAGGCATGCACCGGTCGCTGGACCGGCGTATCTTGATCTCGGATGACGTGGCCCGCGCCGCTCAGCCCTGCGAACAGGACCTGATCTCGGTCGGGCGCTATATGCTGCGCGGCGTGCCCGAACCCAAAGAGCTGTTCACGATCTACGCGCCGACGGCCTAGAAGTCGATCTCGACCCCGGGCAGGTTCAGCTCACGCATCATGTCGCGCAACTCCTGACGGGCAGCGATGTTCGAGATATTGAGCTGTTTCACCCCGATATCCTTGAGGTCCAGCAGCGTCAGCCCGCGCGGGAACAGTTCGCGAAAGATCACACGCTCGGAAAAGCCCGAGGCGACGCGGAAGCCGATGCGCTGCGACAGCATCTCGATGGCGCGCTGCATCTTTTCCTTGTTGACCATGCGCTGGGTGCCCACGCGGTTGCGCACCACCACCCAATCGATCGGTTTCAGCCCGGCCTGCGCCCGCAATTGCCGCGCGTTCCAGACCATCTCGGAATAGACCGAGGGCCCGAGGATCTTTTCGCCCTTCGAGTCGATCCGGGCCAGCAGGTCGAAATCGATGAAACTGTCGTTCAGCGGCGTGATCAGCGTGTCGGCCAGCGAATGAGCCACCTGGCTCAGCCTTGTGTGCGAGCCGGGGCAGTCGATCAGGATGAAATCGCTGTCGCTTTCCAACTCGGCCACGGCGGCCGACAGACGGTGGTCATAGATGTTCTCGCCGGGTTTGAGCTTGCTTGCGTCGATCTCGGGCAGGTCATGGTGGCGCGGGCTGGGCAGCTCCAGCTTTTCCGTGGAAAGGAAATTGCGGCGGTTCTCGAAATAGCGGCCCAGGCTGCGCTGCCGCAGGTCCAGATCCAGGGTGCTGACCTTGTTGCCCAAACGCGCAAGCGCGGTTGCAACATGCATGGAAACCGTCGACTTGCCTGCGCCGCCCTTTTCGTTCCCCACAACGATGATATGTGCCATACCTGTATTCCCAAGTCGCGCCGTGTTTGCCTACACGTTGTTTGAACCCACTATATGTTGTGTGATCCGCGAAGAAAAGCGGTCCTGTAGGGTCTGCGGGACAATATCAGTGTCTATATTGGTTTTTTTCGCGATACCCGCAGCTTGACGCTTGGTTGTTGCCAAACGGGGCGTCCGCCGCCACAGTCTGCAAACTGACTTGGACGCAAGGACTCGGCTTGGAGCACGTATTCCTGAACGTATTGAACATCGTTCTGCCGGTGCTGATCTGTGCCGGTGTGGGGTACGGGCTGGCGGTCGCGCGCGCACCGTTCGACAACAAGGTGATTGGCGGGATTGTCTCGAAGGTGGGATATCCGACACTGATCATCTCTCATCTGTCCGCCACCAAGATCCAGATTGCCACGTTTCTGGACATGATGGCGGCTGCTGCCCTCGCCATTGCGGCATTCGGCGTGCTCGGATTTTTGGCGTTGCGACTGTTGCGTTGGCCGGTGCGGGCGTTTCTGACACCGCTGATGCATGGCAATGTGGGCAATATCGGATTGCCGGTCACTTTGCTGGCACTGGGCGATGCGGGCATGGCCTATACGATGGCTTTTGTCGTCGTGGTGTTGGTGAGCATTTTCACGGTAGGCATGTGGATCCCGGCCGGAGAGTTCTCGGCCCGGAAGCTTGCAACATCTCCGATCATCTATGCGGTTGCCATCGCGCTGACGCTGATGGCTACGGGTTCTGCCCTGCCGCAACCGATCGCCAAATCCTTTGACATCCTGGGCGGGCTGTCGATCCCGCTGATGTTGCTGACACTTGGTCACACGCTGGCCACGCTTCGGACGGGCAGCCTTGGCCGGGCAGTCGTTCTGACAGGTCTGCATCTCGTTCTGGCAGCCGGGATCGCCACCACGCTTGTCTGGCTGTTCGGCTTTACCGGGGTCGAACGCGGAGCGTTGATCCTGTGCTGCCTGATGCCGTCCTCGGTTGCGACATACCTGTTCATCGACCAGCATGTTCCGGAATATGGCCCGGAAGTGGCCGGGTACATCATGGTCTCAACCCTGACGACGATCCTGGTGCTGCCGCTCGCCTTGGCCTACTGGATCTGACTTTGCCCAACCAGGAACCGACATCATGATATTGCACTGCGTGTTCTTCACTTTCCGATCAGATGCACCGCAGGACGCGCGCCGCGCCGTTCTGACCGGCTTGGCCGAGCTATGCGCTGATCTGGACGGGGCCTTGGCCTTTGAAAGCGGCCCCAATCTCGATTTCGAAGGAAAGTCGCAGGACTATCGCGATGGGTTCGTGATCCGCTTTGCGGATCGACCCGCCGTGAAGGCTTACGCCGAACACCCGACACACCGCCGGTTGGGCGGTCAGCTGTGTGATCTGTGTCAGAATGGTGCCGACGGGATCATCGTCTTTGACCTCGACGTTCCGGACGCGCAATAGAAGCGGCCAACGAAAAAGGCCGCCCCCTGGGGGACGGCCTTGGAAATTCCGCAAAGGCGCTGGTTCAGAAACCCAGGCCTTCGTACTTCTTCTTGAACTTCGACACGCGACCGCCGGCGTCCATCAGGCGCGACGAGCCACCGGTCCACGCGGGGTGCGAGGAGGGGTCGATTTCCAGGGCCAGCTGATCGCCTTCGGCACCCCAGGTCGATTTCATCTGGATCACGGTGCCGTCGGTCAGTTTGACGTCGATCATGTGGTAGTCGGGATGGATGTCTTTTTTCATCTTTCCGCTCCTTACGCCTCGGCGCCAGCCTTGGGCTTGTAGTTGGTGACTTCTGCGATACGGGCGGATTTACCGCGACGGGTACGCAGATAGTACAGTTTGGCGCGACGGACGCGGCCACGACGGACAACGGTGATGCTGTCGATGTTGGTCGAATACAGCGGGAACACACGCTCCACGCCTTCGCCAAACGAAATCTTGCGAACGGTGAACGATCCGGCGATGCCGTCGCCGTTTTTACGCGCGATGCAGACACCTTCGTAGTTCTGCACACGGGTGCGCGAGCCTTCGGTCACCTTGTAGCCGACACGGATGGTGTCACCGGCTTTGAAGTCGGGGATGTCTTTCCCCAGGGCGGCAATCTGTTCCGCCTCAAGCTGTGCGATCAGGTCCATCGCAGTTACTCCTATCTGCTCGTGGTTGGTCCACGAAGTTGGGCACGATCTGAGAGCTCTTGGTCTTCTCCGGGTCCCGCGATCTGCAGCCCGCCAGAGGTCAGGTCGAATGTTCCTTTTGGTCCGGGTTATTCCACAGCTTCCCTGATCCGAAGAAGGGCAGGTGCGTTCCTGCGATCAACCCAAAACACCGGAGTCGCCCCAAAGGCGGCACCGGATTGCGCCCGTTTAGGGAAGTCGGACGAGCATATCAAGCCCAAATCGCCGGTTTTCAGGCCAAATCGCGGTGGATTTGGTGGGAATCCGCCGTCACACGTACCGCGGCGTTGTCTTGTGCCGGGGATCGGGCATTCTGGGTCATAATTTGAGGGCAGGTTTAGAGGCAGAGCAACACGATGAGCAAAGCGATTTTCTGCGTGGTTCTTGCGCTGGCACTGATGTCTTGCGGGCGTCGTGCGCCGGCGCCCCAAATCTTAGACCAACCGGTGGTCGCGGGACTTTCCGGACCTTCGGTTCTGTACCCAGCCTTTGCGGATGCCGACCCGCATGACTGGGAGCGGCGGCGGCCCGAGCACTATCCCGTGCATGGGCTCGACGTCTCGCGCTGGCAGGGACCGATCGACTGGCGTCAGGCCAAGGCCTCGGGGGTCAGTTTCGTGTTCATTAAGGCGACCGAAGGGGGCGACGTGGCCGATCCGATGTTCCAGGATCACAGTCAGGGCGCCCGGGCGGCGGGGGTTCCGTGGGGTGCATATCACTATTACTACTTCTGCCGCCCCGCGGCCGAACAGGCCCGTTGGTTCATTCGCAACGTTCCCCGAGGGGCCGACCTGCCGCATGTGCTGGACATGGAATGGACCCCCCATTCCAAGACCTGCACCCTGCGCCCCGATGGCAAAACGGTGCGGGCCGAGGCGGAAAGGTTCCTCGACATATTGGAGCGACATTACGGCCGTCGGCCGATCGTCTACACCACGGTCGATTTCTACGAGGACACAGGTATCGGACGTCTGCCAAAGACCGAGTTCTGGCTGCGCTCGGTCGCAGGGCATCCGCGCAATGTCTATCCCAAGGCAGTCTGGCGGTTCTGGCAGTACACGGGCACCGGTTTGGTTCCCGGCGTGCAGGGGCGGGTGGACATCAACGCCTTCAACGGCTCACCTGATATTTGGGCGCGTTGGAAGGCGGGCGCACCCTAGTCTTCGGCTTCCCCGCGCGCCTTCAGGTAGGCATCCCACAGGTCCGGGCGCCGCGCGCGGGTAATCTCTTCCGCCATCTGGTGACGCCATTCGGCGATGCGCCCATGATGTCCAGACATCAGGATCGGGGGGATTTCGCGCCCGTTCCACTCGGCTGGCCGAGTGTATTGCGGGTGTTCCAGCAAGCCGGACGAAAAGCTCTCTTCCTCGGTCGAGGCCTGATTTCCCAGAACCCCGGGCAGCAGTCGCACGGTGGCGTCGATCAGCGCCTGAGCGGCAATCTCGCCTCCCGTCATGACGAAATCGCCCAGCGAGACTTCCTGGATGCCGTAGTGTTCCAATACCCGTTCATCAACGCCTTCAAAACGGCCACACAACAGGGTCATGCCATCGCAACGGGCCAAGTTCTGCATCATGCGCTGATCCATCCGTCGCCCGCGCGGGCTGAGGTAGATCAGCGGCCAGTTGCCCTGTACCCCATCCATAGTGTGATCAATGGCGGCCCCCAGTACATCCGGCCGCAACACCATGCCGGCACCGCCGCCGGCGGGCGTGTCGTCGACATTGCGATGCTTGCCGACACCGAACTGCCGCAGATCGACCGTTTCCAGTTGCCACAGCCCCTCCTGCAGCGCCTTGCCGGTCAGGCTTTCGCCCAAGACGCCGGGAAAGGCAGATGGGAACAGCGTGATCACCTTGGCCTTCCACACGCCATGCAGGTCCGGCGTGGGCGTCAGCAGCTCACGCGGTTTCAGCGTGGGGCGAAT
>NZ_JBXWSK010000123.1:0-6294 GCF_059613385.1 Ruegeria sp. BHSA162 | reverse complement strand
TCCGTAGCCGTGGTGCTGCCATGCAAATCCAGTTGGACGACAAAGAAGTTCTCTTCGATGAACGCTGCGAGGTCAGGCTGGGGAAACACCTCATCGTGCATTTTTTTGCAGTAGATACAGCCCTGCTGTTCAATAAATAACACCAACCGCTTACCTTCGCTTGAGGCCTCTTCAAGATCCTCTCGGAGGTCTTTGAAGGTGTCGCGCATCCACGGCGTTTTATGCAAACCGTCGTCGCCGAGTTCAGCGGCGGAAACGACCCCGCCGATCAGAGAAGCGATCAATACTGACAAAACTCGTTTCATGTCTTCCTCCCGAATTAACCGATGGCTGCGAGCCAAGGCATATGGTCGAGCATCCATTGTGCGATGTGATTGATGGAGTTGGTTGCGATGAGGATGCCGAAGACCACCAGAAAGCCACCCATTGCCTTTTCGATGAGGGGCAAGTGCTTTCTGAACTTTGCCATCCATTGCATGAAGGGGCGAACCAGAAAGGCCGCCAGAACAAACGGTGCGGTCATTCCAACCCCGTAGACGAATAGAAGCGCCGCTCCGCGCCAAGCCGTTTCGGTTCCGGCCGCTGTAAACAAGATCGCAGCGAGCACAGGGCCGACGCAGGGTGTCCAGCCAAAAGCAAATGCCAAGCCCAAGACGTAAGCCCCAATCAGGCTAACGCTTGATGTCTCACCGACGTCCGCACGAAATTGGCGGTACAGGAATCCGATGCGAATGAACCCCAGGAAATGCAGCCCCATCGCAATGATGATCGCCGCTGCAATCCAGCGCAGGATGTCGAAATACTCTCGTACAAGCTGCCCGAATATCGAAGCTGTCGCTCCCAGCGCCATGAAGATAGTTATGATCCCAGCTGCAAACGCTATCGCAGAAAGCGTTGCCCTGCGACGAACGTCGGCGGAAAGTGTTGACCCCGCAGATATCTGATCAATCCCGACGCCGGCCAGATAGCTAAGATAAAACGGCACGATAGGTAGGATGCAGGGCGACAGGAAAGACAACAGTCCTGCGACCAAAGCTCCTGCAAATGTAATGTCGAGCATGGTCAAACCTGTCCTGGCACGCTATCATTCATACATTCAAAATAATAAAGATATGTCGCTGCGGTCAATCGGAGCTTGAGATGCGCCACCTACTTCTGCTTTTGACTGCAATCACGTTGTTTGTTTCTCCCGCGGCTTTACGGGCAGAAATGATACTTCTGATGGCGGAAGAAGATGGGTGTATGTGGTGCGCACGTTGGGACATCGACATCTCGGAGACCTACCCCAAGACACCGGAAGGAAATGTCGCTCCACTTCAACGCATCGATATCCACGCGGCTATGCCTGAAGGCATCGCATTGGAGCGGCCTCTCTACTACACGCCAACCTTTGTTCTGCTGGACGATGGCCAAGAGGTCGGCCGGATCGAAGGCTATCCCGGCGAAGATTTTTTCTGGGGGTTGCTGGGCGTTTTGCTGCGTGACGCGGGGGTGCTTATTGAGACCTCTGGATAATAGGTGGCGTATTAAATAAACTGTTTTGAATGCGTGGAGCTATGAAAGCGAGGCGATCTTGTTGGACAAATCTTCGAAACTGCCTGTGTTCTCCAAGGACATGTGCGCCGAAGACCTGGACAGAATGATGGAAAATGCTCAGACGGCGTCAAATTTCCTCAAGGCAATCAGCCATGAAGGGCGCCTGATGATCTTGTGCTATCTGTCCTCGGGTGAAAAATCTGTCACGCAGATGGAAGAAATGCTCTCGGCACGCCAGGCCGCCGTGTCTCAGCAACTATCTCGCCTGCGCTTCGAGGGCTTGGTCAAAACGCGACGCGAGGGGAAAACGATCTACTACAGATTGGCGGATGATCGATCGACACAGATTCTGGAAGTCGTTTACGATCTATTCTGCAGGGAGAAGTAGAAGCCGCCAAAAATACCCGCCAGCTTTGGGAGGAGACTGGCAATGTTTGAAGCATTGGGAGACGCCAATACCGTCGCCCTGATCGGTGTGATCGGCGGCATTGTGTTGGGCTTGGCCGCACGCATTGGCCGTTTTTGCACGCTGGGTGCAATCGAAGACTACCTTTACGCAGATGATGACCGGCGGCTGCGCATGTGGGCAATTGCGATCGGCGTAGCAATTGTCGGCAGCCACTTGGCTATGGCTTTCGGGTGGCTGGACCCTGTTGGAACAAGGTATCTTGCACAGACCTGGAACCCACTTGGGTCGATCGTAGGTGGCCTCATGTTCGGTTACGGTATGGCCATCAGCGGAAACTGCGGCTATGGCGCGCTGGCAAGGCTTGGGGGCGGCGACCTTCGATCATTCGTCATCGTATTGATTATGGGGCTGTCCGCTTACGTTGTCATGTCCGGGCCCCTTGCATACTTGCGTGTTTGGGTCTTCCCCGAGGAAATGGCCCTTAACGACCCTCAGAGCATTAGCTTCCTGGCCGAACGGCTGACCTCAATTCCAGCTTGGCTCATTGGCTCCGTCATCGGCGTTGCGTTGGTGATTTTTGCCGTGGCAAACCAGCGCTTCCTCCGCACTCCCGCACAGGTGTTCTGGGGATCTGTAGTTGGACTGGCGATCGTATCAGGGTGGCTCGGCACGAATTGGGTGGCGACGCACGGTTTCGATGGTGAGCCGGTTCAAACCCATACCTTCGCTGCGCCCCTTGGCGACACAATATTCTACCTTATGACGGCCTCCGGAAACACTTTGTCCTTTGCGGTCGGATCAGTCTCCGGCGTTCTCATTGGCGCATTCTTGGGGTCTTGGTCCAAAGGTCATTTCAGATGGGAAGCGTGCGAGGATCCACGTGAACTCAAGCGTCAGATGCTCGGCGCGGCGATTATGGGGCCAGGCGCGATCATCGCGGTCGGTTGCAGCGTCGGGCAAGGTATATCTGCCTTCTCACTTTTGGCCTACAGCGCGCCCGTAACATTCGCTGCCATCTTCGCCGGCGCGGCGATTGGGTTGAAACAACTCGTGTCTGGGTTGTCTTTCATAACTGAGCGTTGAGCTCACAGTTCTAATCAAAACTCACGCGTGTAGGGCAGTTTTCGCGGTTCTCTATTGTTCAGAATCCGATCCCCGTTGGAGGCGCATATGGGCACGAGGCGTTCATTCAACAAATACGCTCATACGTCCGTTATGCGGACAATGCAGCCTGTTGCAGTTACAGCATCTGAGTAGGTTGACCAAAGCTTGCAAGTTGTCTCCTCGTGTCAGAAAGTACCTATCGAAGCACTCAGGGAGCACGCAGACATGGGTTTCGTCGATGCAATAAAGACATGCCTTGCAAAATACTTCGTTTTTTCCGGGCGCGCGGCGCGGTCAGAGTACTGGTGGTTTGTGTTGTTCGTGGTCCTCGTCAGCATTGTTTTGGCAATCATCGACGCCTCTCTATTCGGCGTGGACCCTGAAACTGGAGAGAGTAGCCAAGTCTTAACTCCGATCTTCCAACTTGCAGTTGTCTTGCCCATGCTGGCCGCCGGATGGCGGCGTTTGCATGACACTGGAAGACCAGGCTGGTACTTGCTCTTGCCTGCAGCGCTCAGCATCGCAACCATGTTCATGCTGTTCAGTGGCATCGCTGTATTTTCAGTCCTCGAGCAAGGGGCTGACGACCCTGAAGCATTGAGGGGCCCAGCGGCTCTACTTGGCGTCACAGGTTTGATGGTTGTGGGAGTTCTTCAACTGATACTATCTGTGCTGATGATCTGGTGGCTAAGCCGACCGTCACAGGAAGGTAAAAATGAATATGGTGCACCCGCAGCTTGAACTTATGACGTGGATCATCAGTGCTTTCGCGGCGGAATGACGAAACATGGCTTAGTTGCCTAGGAGGTTACTTATGAAGAGACATCTAGTCGCCGGCACGGTCCTCACAATCATGATGTCATCACCTGCCATCGCTGAGTGGAACTTCAGTGGGCCGCCGAACGCCAACGCCTTCATTCAGACCGGCGACATGACTCTGGAGTTGCAGTGCGACCGTGTCCGTTTTGCGCCAGCAGGTTATGAGGACTCGCAGGATATTGTCTCCAAGCAGGGCCTGTCTTTTCGGTTCATGAAGGATGGTTCGACCGAGGTAGGTGCGTTTCAGGCAGGATCAGTGAATGCGGATATCTCGCTCGTCGACAACTATCCTGTTGAGGTTCGTTTCTTCGATCAGGGCGACTATACTTTCGTTTTGGACCAGATCGCGCAGAACGCCGTTCTTAACCTTTCGATGGCTGACCAGGATGTCTCTTATGGCATCTTTACGCTCAAAGGATCGTCTGCGGCGGTTAGATCCCTGCGCGCGGCATGCAACTCCGGCGTGTCGACATCTCAGAGCATGGAAGCGCCCGAAGGTATTGTCTATTGTGGAGGTGGCGCCGTTCAGCGGGTCATCGAATACGCGATGGTGGACCAACCGGGTGACCAGTGGGATGCCCTCGTGACCGTCAATGGCGAGACCGTACGCGCGATGACCTCATACAGCTTCTTCGGAAACTCCCAACCACCATCGGGCTTCCAGGTCGCGCTCCTAGGCGAAGATAGGTCAGAGTTCCTCGTCTTCAGCGATGGCGGACGGAACTGGATCGAATTCGGCGATTACACCTACGAACAATGCAATTGAACCTCATGGGAAGGCTGGAGAGACCGGGATGCAAAACCAGCTAGCCGGAACGGGAAAATGGGCTGCTGTTCGACGATGGACGGTCGCTCTTCATGCGATGTTTGCAGCTCTATACACTGGTTCGGCAAACGCGCAAGATTTGTCCGAACTGCCTTTTCCGTTGCTGGAAAAAGTCGAGGCCGCGCAGCAGGCGTGCTCCGATTTCGAGAATGGACAGTTCGCCCTTGAATTGGGAGCCATCCACCGCGTCGATCTCGATGGAGACATCAAGCGGGACTGGGTTCTGGACGAGGCGGGTTTTGCCTGTTCCACCGCTGTGTCGCTCTATTGCGGGACAGGCGGTTGCATGTCTCACTTCTTGGTCGAGGAACATTTGTTCTCGCTTCTCAATCAAGGATGGGACATGGCGAACATCGGCCCATTCCGCGTGCTTTTGGCGGATGTGCATGGCTCGCAATGTGGTGGGATCAACCCAACTCCCTGCATCGTGGCCAGTGTTTGGGATTCAGATGAAATGGTCTGGCGCAGCACGGGTGCAGAGTGGGAGTAGAATATATGGAAAGGCGCCTCGAAAAGACCATGTGTGCCATATGTGCCTGCGCTTTGGCGCTGACGGTGACGGGATGCGTCGAAACCGCTCAAGAGGTAGCGATCAGCGAACCCGACCCGGAACTGAACTTCGTTCGCGGTTACCGAAGTGTTGCGGACGAGTGCCAGCTTGTCGGCGAAACGGCGTTTACTGGCGATTTGCTCGACGATTCGGCCGATCTTGTGGCCTGTCCGACGGGAAGTGCAGCAATGGCAAGCCTAATGGCGGAAACGGGAGCGCCCGTAATCACCCAAACCAACAGCTTCTCGTTCTTCAGCATTCCCTACCGCTGAACCACATGCTTGCCCGGGACTTTGAATGGTCCTCTCTGTCGATGAGTTCAGGACAACTGCCGGACTACTCCGTAACATCCATCGAGAAGAAGTACGTCGCGCACAACGCTCGATCGGCAATGCCTGCAGGCGGTTCCATGCCAGTAAACATCGCTACGCCAAGGTAGGTAAACCCGGAGCTGTCCTCACTCCAGGTTGCCATATACGTGACTGGTTGGTCGCCACAAAGCGTGTTTCCCTGCCTTAGTGGGCCTGCATCGCCTGATACACGAAACACCTGAGCAACAGGCACGTCGCCAGACGCACCCCAATTGCCTGAACTTTTGAGGTCATAAACTTCGAGATCAAGAAACCTGCCGGTCTCGAAGACCATCCGCTTGGCAGACATGATTACAGGCCCGGTAATCGCTAATGCTGTTTCGCTGGAAGGATTGAAAGCCTTAGAATCCTCAAAAAGCGGCTGGGATGATGCTGGACCCCCCAATATCCCCATAGCCATTGACAGCATCAGGATCGATCGACGCATTTGAATCTCCATTGGGTGCTGTCAGACGAATTCGAACCAGTCTCAGTTTGCCGCGGAAACCGCGAACCTATCCGGAACAAAGCTGACGCCACTCGCTAAGAGCGGCGGCGCGGGTCAGCTTGAAGGTGTCTCGACTGGCTAGCGATCTTTCCTGGTTGAAGTGATTGTAGACGGAGGAATGGACGGAGGCGAATTTCTGTAGACTTCGCATGCGCCTGAAACGCTGCATCGCGCGTTCGCGTCGTCGAAACG
>NZ_JBXWSK010000122.1:0-6609 GCF_059613385.1 Ruegeria sp. BHSA162 | reverse complement strand
GCTGCGGTCGAAAATCTTCAAGGAAACCGCAAAATGCATCATGCCACTGTCCCCGACCTGATCCTCGAACCGATGGTCCGCGCCGCCCTGACCGAGGATCTGGGCACCTGCGGCGACATCACTACCCGCACCGTGATCCCGGCGGACGTGACCTATGCCGCACGGCTGAACGCGCGCGAGGATGCGGTTGTGTCGGGCATGCAGGTTGCGGCCCTGGCGTTCCGGCTGGTGGACCCGACGTTGAAGATCACGCCGCTTGTGGCGGACGGGGACCGTTGCACCAAGGGCCAGACCCTCATGGAGATCGCCGGCAGCGCGGCCTCGATCCTGTCCGGCGAACGCGTGGCGCTGAACTTTGCCGGTCGTCTGACCGGGGTGGCGACCCTGACCGCCGGGCTGGTGGCGCAGACCGCCGGGACCAAGGGGCGCATTACCTGCACCCGCAAGACCACCCCGGGCCTGCGCATCGTCGAGAAACTGGCCGTGCTGCATGGCGGCGGGTTCAATCACCGCCATTCGCTGTCGGATGCGATTCTGATCAAGGACAACCACATCGCCGCCGCCGGCGGGGTGCGCGCGGTGCTCGAGGCGGTCAAGGCGCGTGCGTCGCACATGATGAAGGTCGAGATCGAAGTGGACCGGCTGGACCAGTTGGCCGAGGTTCTGGAAACCGGCGGCGCCGATGTGGTGCTGCTGGACAACATGACGCCTGACATGCTGGCCGAGGCCGTGGCGATGGTGGATGGGCGTCTGGTGACCGAGGCGTCGGGCAAAGTCACCGTGGCCACGGTGGCCGAGATCGCGGCCACCGGGGTCGACTACATCTCGTCCGGGGCGCTGACCCATTCCTATCGGACAGTCGATCTGGGTCTGGATTTCTGATCACGGATCAGGACGGTTTCGGCCATTCGATTGGATCCAGCCGGAAGTATTTGGACAGCTGTCCGTAGAATTCGGGCGCGGTATCCCTAAGGGCCTCGGGACGTTCAAAGAACAGCTCGACAGTGACGGCAAAGAACTCTTCGTGTCCGGTGGCGCCATAGGGGTCGATCACCGTGCGCCGGCCTGTCTCGACGGCGTGCAGATGCGCGTCGTACGCGGCCAGAAAAACACGCTCCCACTCGGCATAGCTTTGACCCTTGGCCAGAACTGGCACACCGTTGGTGCCTCCGGACAGATCATCCAACTGATGCGCGAATTCATGAAACACGACGTTGTGTCCGTCATGATCGTTTGCCGCGCCCTGCCGGCTGTGCGCCCAGGACAGGATCACCGGCCCCCGGTCCCAGCTTTCGCCGGTACGGATGATCTCTTGTTCGGTCACGACATAGCCGCTGTGCCGCTGTTGGCGGGACTTGAAGGCGTTTGGGTAGATCAGGACCGTCGTCAGATTGTCGTACCATTGGTCCGAGTTGACGACCAGAAGGCAGGCCTGTGCGGCAATCGACAGGCGCATCTCGTCCGTGACCTCCAGACCGTCGCAGCCGATGAAATCGACCTGGTTCAGGAACAGGTTGATCTTGCCTTCCAAAGTGGCGCGCAGCTTGGCAGGCAGCCGCTCGAGAATCGGCACAGTCGCGTGGATGGTCCGCCGCTCATCTTCGCTCAGCGGTGTTTGCAGCAGCGCGGCCCTGGCCCTGGACTTCGACCAGAAATACCAGGCCACCAGACCGGCGATTGTCGCAACAAGGGTCAGAAAAAGCACCATGTGGCGACGGTATCTCTATTGCCCCACCTCGGAAAGCGGATTCACTCGGTCGAGGGCTGCGTGAAGTGTGCCAGCCAAGGCCGTTCGACATCCATGCCCTGATACAGTGCATGCAGCAGCAGATGTGCCGTCACCGGATCAGGGGCAAGGGGGCGTCGGTCCAGTCGCCCCTCCTTGACCGCCGTATCGGCGTCGAAGATCACCGCATCCTCTTTGATGGTGGTCACCACACGAAGCTGGGCAAGCGTTTCGGGGTCAACCGCGGTCGGGTCATCCGAAAGGATCACGAAATCGGCCAGTTTGCCCACCTCGATCGATCCCTTCTGGTCTTCCTCGAAATGCTGCCATGCCGGCCAGATCGTCATCGCCTTGAGCGCCGTCATCACATCGACCCGTTGATGCGGGCCCAGGATGTCGCCAGATCGGGTGCGCCGGGTGACCGTCGCGGCCAGAACCCGCATGCTGTCGGGAAACGCCACGGGCGCGTCGTGATGCGTACCGAACATCATGCCGCGTTCTGTCACCCAGCCGGTGGGCGAGATGTTGTCGGCATTGACCGGCCCGACCGTGTGGTCGCGGTGCCAATCGCCCCAGTAGAAGGTGTGCATCGGAAACAGCGAGGGGAACACGCCCAATCGTTTGAGGCTGGCCACCTGATCCTCGCGCAGGAACTGACCGTGCACCAGAACCGGCCGGTTGCCCGGATCGCCATAGGTCAGCTGCGCCTCGTCGATGGCAGCGATCAGCAGGTCCGTGGCCCCCTCGCCATTGGAATGGGTCAGGATTTGATGGCCGTTCTCGAAACACCAGTTCACCGCATCCTGCAACTGTTCGCGCGTGATGGCGGCGTATCCGGTATAGCCGGGCGGGTAATCCCCGACCGGATCGTAGTAGGGCCGATCCCGCAACGCGGTAAACCCTTGCGGCGAACCGTCGATTGTCAGCTTGCACCCGCCGACTCGCACCCCGTCGGCATAGGTGCGCGAGGCGTCCGACTCGATGAAGTCGCGCGATTCCAGAACGTCGGGAAAGGCCACGACGTCGATGGGAAGGTCGCCGTCCGCGGCCACCCGGCGCAGGGCTTGAACCGCCGCGCCCGAGGTGCGCCCCTCTTGCGCGGTGGTGTAGCCAAAGCGCGCCCACATCCGGCTGCCGGCGCGCGCGAAAGTCTGCAGCCCGTCTTCGCCGACACTGCCAAGCAGGGGCACCAAGGCGCCGAAAAATGCGTATTCCTCCAACACGCCGTTCGGCTCGCCGGCCTCGTCCTTTCGGATCACACCTCCGGGCGGGTTCTCGGTTTCTGCGGTGATCCCGGCCAGTTCAAGTGCCTTGGAATTGCCCACCCCCAGATGGCCCGATTGGTGGATGATCATGATCGGAACGTCGCGCGATACCGCGTCCAGTTCGGAACGGGTAGGGTGGCGCAGTTCGGCCAGTTGTGCGTTGTCATAGCCAAAGCCGATGATCATCCCCATCGCTTTGACGGTGTCACCATTGGCCTCGGCCCACGCGGACAACGCCGCCTGCAGGCTGGCAATGTCGGTGACCTTGCCATCCGGTGGGGCCAGCAGGTTCGCCGACAAGGCTTGCAAACCGCCCATGACCACGTGGCCGTGGCTGTCGACAAAACCGGGCAGCATTGCGCGCCCGTCCAGATCAAAGATCGTCGTGTCGTCGCCCTGGTGGCTGCGCATCTCGGACAGTTCACCTACCGCGATGATCCGCCCATCCCTGACCGCGACCGCCTGTACCGTGGGCCTGGCGTCATCGATCGTCAGTATCGGACCACCGGTATAGATCGTGTCCGCGATCTGTTGGGCCAAAGCCATGTTGCCGAGGGTCAGACCGGCAGCAACGCTCACGGCAGACAGGGACAAAAGACGCATTCCGAACCTCCAGCAGCATATGGCAATGCGCTGGAGTCTAGCACGAAGTTGGCGTCCGGCCCGTGCAATGTTGAATTGCTGATCCGACGTCGACGTTTACTTGAGCGCGCGCGCCAGGAATTGCCGTGTGGCGTCCTGCTGCGGGTGGTCGAACAGCTGCTCGGGCGGGCCTTCCTCGACGATGCGGCCGTTCTGCAGGAAACACACCTTGTCTGCGGCCTGCCGGGCAAAGCCCATCTCGTGCGTGGCCATCACCATCGTCATGCCCTGCTGTTTGAGCATCAGCAGCACGTCCAGAACCTCGCCCACCAATTGCGGGTCCAGAGCCGAGGTAATCTCATCGAACAACATCACCTCGGGCTGCATGGCCAGGGCGCGCACGATGGCGACGCGCTGCTGCTGTCCACCAGATAGTTGGTCGGGATAGTTGTGCATCCGGTCGGCAAGCCCGAAGCGTTCGAACATCTCTTCGATCTGGGGCAGCAGCTCGGCGCGCGTGCGGCTGCGCACGCGGCGCGGCGCCAGCATCACGTTGTCCAGCGCCGTCATGTGCGGGAACAGGTTGAAGCTCTGGAACACGATGCCGATGCGCGCGCGCACCGATTGCGGATCCAGCCCGGGCACCGAGATGTCGACCCCGTCCAGCAGGATCTCACCATCCTCGATCGGTTCGAGCAGGTTGATGCAGCGCAGAACGGTGGATTTGCCTGCCCCCGAAGCGCCGATCAGGCAGACCATCTGCCCCTCGTCCACGGTCAGGTCGATGCCGTCGCAGACGGTGCGGTCGCCAAAGCGTTTGACGACGTTTCGCAGGTTCAGTTTCGACATCAGCGCCGCTCCCTCATCTGCTTGGCCATGAGGTGGTCGGCATAGCGCGTCGCCGGGATGGTCACGATCAGGAAGATGATCGCCGCGCCCACGTAAGGCGTGAAATTGGCCAGCAGCGATTTGAACACGCCCGCCTGGCGGAAGATCTCGACCGGGCCGATGAAGCTGAGCAGCGACACGTCCTTTTGCAGCGCGATCAGCATGTTCATCTGCGAGGGCACGACGTTGCGGACGGCCTGCGGCAGCACCACGTCGCGCATCACCTGGCCTTCGGTCAGGCCCAGCGACAGGGCGGCGGCGCGCTGGCTGTGATGCACGCTGTCGATGCCCGAGCGGAAAATCTCGGCCACATAGGCCGAATAGGTCAGGATCAGCGCCAGCGACCCCCAGATATAGGGTGAGTTCCACGGTCGGGTCAGGCCCAGCCCGGGAATGCCGAAGCCGATCAGATAGACGGTCAGGATCACAGGCACGCCGCGGAAGATGTCGGTGAAAGCCGCGCCGAAGATGCGCAATGGGAACAGCGCGGGCGATTTGGTGTCGCGAGCCAGCGCGATCAGCAGCCCCAGCACCGCGATGGCCGGTGCCGACCAAGCAAAGATCATCACGTTGATCTTAAAGGCTTCGAGCAGCTTCGGGAAGGTCTTGACCAAAACCTCGCCGTTGAAAAAGCTCTGCTGGACCTTTGCCCAGCCCGGCGCCAGCGGCACCAGCACGATCAGCGCCACGACGACCAGAACGGTGCTGGTCGCGGCGATCCGGATCGACCGCCGCCGCTGCTGCGCCTCAAAAAGTTCGCGGCGGGTCGGGCCCGCCGTTCTGTTTCGTGTCATGTCACTTGATCAGCGGAACGCCCGTCGTGTCCTGCAGCCATTTGGCCTCGATCTCGGCCAGCTTGCCGCTTTCGGTCAGCGCAGCGATGGCCGCATCCACGCAGGATTTCAGCGGGTTGCCTTCCTCCATCAACATGCCGAACTGGTCGGGGTTGTCGCCTTGATCGGCAGGGAACTGGCCGATCACCTTGGACCCTTCGATCATCACCGCGCTCAGGAACAGGGCGGTAGGCAGGTCGAACAGCGCGGCGTCGATCTGGTTCGCGGTCATGGCCGCGTTCACATCGGCATTGTCGCCATAGAGCAGCGGGTCGGCATCCGGCTGGATCACGCTGGCCAGTTTCGGCACGGCGGTGGTCGACCCGACCGCGCCCCATTGCAGGCCCTTCAGCGCCTCGAGCGTGGGCGGGGTATCAACGGCGTTTGCGCTGACCAGAACCGCCATCGGTGCGGTGTAGTAGGGGGCCGAGAAATCAACGACCTGATCGCGTTCGGGCGTGATCGAGTATTGCTGGATGTTCACGTCGAAATTCTTGGCGCCGGGCTGGATTGCTTCGTCAAAGGACGACCGGACCCAGACCACGTCATCCGCGGCAAAGCCCATCTCCTCGGCCACGGCATAGGCGACGGCGGCTTCAAAGCCCTGGCCGGACTCGGGCGCGTCGTCCATCACCCACGGGTAATAGGCCGGGTTTCCGGTGGCCACGGTGAACTTGCCCTCGGTCAGGGTCTTGCCCGCGGCGCAATGCCCGTCCGCAAGGGCCGAAGTTGCGGTGAACGCAAGGGTTGCGGCCGCGATCGAAAGCATCTTGGACATGAGTCTGGGTCTCCTGTTGGGAATGTCGGGCCCACGGTAGTGTTGCCCGCCGACCCTGTCCAGTTGGTCGCGGTCTATGCCAGACACTGCAAGAAGTTCAAGCCGTCACGCGGGTGGAATGTTGTGGTTCACCCGGAACAGGTTGCCGGGATCGTACCGCCCCTTGATGCGCGACAGCTGCGTGGCATTGGCCCCGTAGGCGCCGGACAGGTGGTCGGCCTCGTCCGCTGGCATGAAATTGACATAGGCACTGCCGGTTGCATGCGGCGTCATGCGGTCATAGAGCGCGCGCGCCCAGGCAATGCAGGTGTCATCCTTGGCCGGATCTTCCCAACGGGTGTGCACGTTCATGATGAAATGGGCCGAGCGTTGGGGATAGGCTGTCGCCGCAGCCTCGACCCGGGCCATCGCACCGCCGACATGGGCAACGAACACCTCGCAGGACGGGTCCGGAAGGGTCGAGATACTGTCCAGAAGCCCTGCAATTGCATCCGCGGGCAAGGCATCAAAATCGTGGCTTTTCCAATAGTTTCGCGC
>NZ_JBXWSK010000121.1:0-6542 GCF_059613385.1 Ruegeria sp. BHSA162 | reverse complement strand
GGCCAATTTCCGCGCCTGGCCTTGGGTGAAGCAACGCTCGCGCTGGCTCAAAGGGTTCATGGTCACATACCTTGTCCACATGCGCTCGCCCCTGGCATTGATGCGCGATCTGGGGATGTGGCGCTTTCTGGGTGTCCAAGCCTTTTTCCTGGGGACGGTCGGACAATTCCTGCTTGCCCCGGTGCTGTGGGTCTTCTGGCTGACCTTCTTGGGGCTGACGAACCCTTTCGAAGCTGTATTGGCACCGCAAATCTTGAACGCCTGTGTCTACCTGTTCCTGACCGCCGAGGCCGCGAACATCCTAGTTGGAGGCTTGGGCGTGGTGGCCGGCGGTCGCCGTTTCCTGCTGCCGTGGGTCCCGACCATGGCACTCTACTACCCCTTGGGCGTGGCAGCAGCATACAAGGCGCTGTGGGAACTGGCGGTCAGACCATTCTTCTGGGACAAGACCCAGCACGGACAGGCCAGCGAAGAAGTGCAGCCAGACGAGGAAGCTATTTCTCGCGCCGGATTGCATCCTGCTTCAGCCGGGTCATGAACGCGACCGAGATATGTTCCTTCAGAGCTCGGTCGGCGGCTTCTTCGTCATGAGCCGCGATTGCCTCGACGATCCCCTTGTGCTCACTCTGAGCGATCTCACCGCGGCCCTGCGCGGCCAATGAAGTCGTTGCCATCAGAGCCATGGTGCGATGGACAAGGTCCAATTGCTGAACAAGGTAGCGGTTGTGCGACGCAAGGTGGATCTGCTCGTGGAACCGCCGGTTGGCCCGGGAAAGAGCCACTGGATCATCCACAAGCGCGTCATCGGCTTCGACCATATCCTGCAGGACTTTGATTTCCTCATCCGTGGCGTGGCGCGCGGCCAGTCGGGCCGCCAGCCCTTCCAACTCACGCCGCACGACATATAGCTCGGCCATCTGGTTGTGGTCCAGCGAGGCCACGATGAGCGACCGCCCGTCACGTTCCAGCAGCGACTGCGTCTCGAGCCGCTGCAGCGCCTCGCGGATCGGGGTGCGCGACACGCCGAACCGCTCGGCCAGTTCGCTTTCCACCAGCCGGTCGCCGGGTTTGTACACACCCACGTCGATCGCTTCGAGGATCAGGCTGTAGGCATCGGTCTGGGGCTGTCGGGACTGGTTCATTGGGTCGGGTCTCTCCTCGTTCGGACATGTCTATCCGGGCCATGGGTCTGCAATCAAGTGCGCCATTGAAAACCCGGTGGCCGCGGCCTAAACCCAAGCCTATGGTCAAGCCCGCATTTTCACATGTCACACAATGGGTGTTCGATCTGGACAACACCCTGTATCCGCCACACATGCGCCTGTTCGATCAGATCGAGGTGCTGATGACGGAATACGTGGTCGAAGCCCTGCGCGTCGACCCGGCCGAGGCTGACCGGCTGCGCCAGCACTATTGGCGCGAACACGGCACCACGTTGGCCGGACTGATGGCCGAACATGACCTAGACCCCGAGCCCTATCTGCACGCGGTTCATCAGGTCGACCTGAGCCACATGGAACCCGACCCTGCGCTGGCCGCGCATATCCGGGCCCTGCCCGGGCGGCGCATCGTCTACACCAACGGCAGCGCGCCCTATGCCGAGCGGGTTCTGGCCTCGCGCGGGTTGGATGGGCTGTTCGACGCGATCTATGGGGTCGAACATGCGGGATATCGGCCCAAACCGGACAAGGCCGCGTTTGAAACGGTCTTTGCCCGCGACGGCATCCGCCCCGACCGCGCCTCCATGTTCGAGGACGAGCCGCGCAACCTGCAGGCCCCGCATGACATGGGCATGCGTACCGTGCATGTCGCGCCCGATCCGCATGACGCGGATCACATCCACCACCACACCGATGACCTGACCGCCTTTCTCGCGCGCCTGATCTGAATCACCCGAAACTGCGACGATCCGCGCATTCTGCAGCTGCAAAGTCGTTCCTACATCAGGCTCAGCGACGAACAGAACTGGAGACCCCCCGATGACCGCGATCGAGATGCCCGGCCGCCTGCCTTTTTGGCAGCGCCTGCTTTTTGCAATTCCCCTGTTTGGCTGGCTGGCCCGCGATGCAGCCAATGGCAAGCCCGAGGATCTCGGCTATACCGTTGCGGCGCTGGTCAGCATGTGGGGCTGTTCGGCCCTGTTGTTCGGCCTGCCGGGCCTGTATCTGCCGGCCCTGGCGATGGTGCCGGTGATGTTCCTGATTCTGGTCCTGATCTCACGCGGCTAGACCACGGGACAGGATGTCACTTGGCGCAGGCCCCAGAACCGCACTAGGGTCCGCAGGCAACGGAGAGTGACGCGATGACCGACAGTTGTGACATCCTGATTTCCGGCGGCGGCATCGCCGGGCTGACCGCGGCGGCCGTATTCGGCGCCGCAGGGTTCGACGTGATCTGCGTGGACCCGACCCCGCCCGTCACCGACCGCGACGCCGACGGATCCGACCTGCGCACCACCGCGTTTCTGCAACCGGCCCACGGCCTGCTGCAGCACTGCGGGTTGTGGGACCGGCTGGAACCCCATGCCGCGCCGCTGCAGATCATGCGCATCGTGGACGCTGGCGGCGATATCCCCGAACCGCGCGTGGTGCGCGATTTCGACGCCGCCGATATCTCGGATCAACCCTTTGGCTGGAACCTGCCCAACTGGCTGCTGCGGCGCGAGATGGTGGCCCGGCTGCACGAACTAGCGAACGTCGATTTCCGCCCCGGCACCGGCACCGTCAGCCTGTTCACCCGCACCGCCGAGGCACGTGTGGGCCTGTCCGACGGCACGCGCATCCGCACCAAGCTGCTGATCGCCGCCGATGGCCGCAACTCGCCCATGCGCGAGGCTGCGGGGATCAAGGTCCACACCACGCGTTACGGGCAAAAGGCACTGGCCTTTGCTGTGACGCATCCGATCGCCCATGAAAACGTCTCGACCGAGATCCACCGGTCCGGCGGGCCGTTCACTCTGGTCCCCCTGCCCGACTGGCAGGGCCAGCCCTCGTCGGCGATCGTGTGGATGGAGCGCGGCCCGCGCGCGGTCGAATTGCTGAACCTGCCCGAGGCCGAGTTCGAGGCCGCGATGACCGAGCGGTCCTGCGGCCTGTTCGGACCGCTGAAACTGGCCTCGCGCCGGACAATCTGGCCGATCATCAGCCAATCGGCCGAGCGCCTGTCGGCCCAGCGCGTGGCCCTGATGGCCGAGGCCGCCCATGTGGTGCCCCCGATCGGCGCGCAGGGGCTGAACATGTCACTGGGGGATCTGCGCAGCCTTCTGGACCTGGCCCAGACCCGGCCCGACGGTCTGGGAGATGCCCAGATGCTGGAGGCCTATCACAAGGCCCGCCATGCCGAGATCGAACTGCGCGTCAAGGGGATCGACCTGCTGAACCGCGCCTCGATGGTCGAGGCACGGCCGTTGCGCGATGCGCGCGCTGCCGGGCTGAACGCGCTTTATTCGATGCCGGTGGTGCGCAAGACGTTGATGCAGATGGGCCTCGGCGTGCGCTGAGGCCCGTACCGGCCTACAGCACCTGATCCAGAACCCGCTTCAGCCGGGCCACCGTTCCGTCGACATCATACAGCTTGTCCAACCCGAACAGGCCCAGGCGAAAGGTGCTGAACCCTTCGGGCTCGTCACATTGCAGCGGCACGCCGGCGGCAATCTGCATGCCTAGCGCGGCGAATTTCTTGCCGTTCTGCACCTCGGGGTCGTCGATATAGCTGACCACAACCCCCGGCGCGCCAAAGCCTTCGGCCGCGACCGAAACGACCCCCTTGTCGCGCAGCATCGCCCGCACCGCATTTCCCAGCCGCCATTGCGCATCGCGCAACTTTTCGAACCCATAGTCCCGGGTCTCCTGCATCGTATCGCGGAACGCCCGCAGCGCATCGGTGGGCATGGTGGCGTGATAGGCATGGCCGCCGCCCTCATAGGCCTGCATGATCTGGCGCCATTTCTTCAAGTCCAGCGCGAAACTGTCCGAGGTGGTCTCGGCCAGCAGCGCTTCGGCGCGGTTGGACAGCATGGCCAGACCGGCGCAGGGCGAGGCGCTCCAACCCTTTTGCGGGGCCGAGATCAGAACGTCCACGCCGGTGGCCTTCATGTCGATCCAGGCACAGCCCGAGGCGATGCAGTCGAGCACCATCAACGCGCCGACCTCGTGCGCGGCAGCGGCCATCGCGGTGACATAGTCATCCGGCAGAATGACCCCGGCCGAGGTTTCCACATGCGGCGCAAACACCACGCTGGGTCGCTGGCTGCGAATGGTTTCGACCACCTCGTCGATCGGCGCCGGCGCAAAGGGCGACGGGCTGGAATTCCCCGTTTGACGAGCCTTCAAAACGGTGGCCGAGGCCGTCAGCCCCCCGGTTTCGATGATCTGGCTCCAACGATAAGAAAACCAGCCGTTGCGTACCACCAGCACGTTGGCGCCGCGGGCGAACTGTCGGGCCACGGCCTCCATCGCATAAGTTCCGCCGCCCGGCACCACGGCCACGCCGTCCGCACCATAGACCTCACGCAGCATCCCTGAGATGTCGCGCATCACCCGCTGGAACGCTTGCGACATGTGATTGAGCGAGCGGTCGGTGAACACGACCGAGAATTCTTCGAGCCCGTCCGGATCGACTGTATTCAACAATGCAGGCATGTTGTCTCCTTTTCTGGGTTGCTCACTTTCTGAAGGCTTTGCATCTGTTGGTAAAGTGCTCATTGACCCTCATGCGCTCCCCCTAAGTCAACGGTCAGAAGCTCGGCTGCACACCCGTCTCAGCAGCCTGATAGGCCGAATTGACGCCAATTAGTGTCACCTCTCTCTTTACACCTTGACGTGTTTCTGAACAGATACGCACATCTTGAGCTTGAAAGGATATTTTAGACCGTGAACGTTCAAAAGCGGATCAGTTTTCAATTCGTTCGGGACGAAGTGAAGCGGCGGATCGAGACACGGGTCTGGCCCCAAGGTTCCTTGCTGCCGACCGAAACCCAGCTTGCCGAAGAGTTCAACTGCGCGCGTGCAACCGTCAACCGTGCGCTGCGCGAACTGGCAGAGCAAGGGTTCGTCGAGCGCAAGCGCAAGAGCGGAACGCGGGTCAAGAAATCACCCAGCAAACAGGCCAAGCTGGAACTGTCGCTGGCCCGTCAGATCGTCGAAGACCAGAACCAGACCTACCGCTATGCCCTGGTCGAGCGCAGCATCGACAAGAGCCCGGGCTGGCTCAGCTCGCAACTGGGTCTGCCGCCGCAATCGCAGATCCTGCATCTGGTGTGCATGCACTATGCCGACAACCGCCCGTTTCAGCACGAAGAACGCTGGATCAACATTTCGGCCGTCCCCGAGGTTGAAGATGCCAATCTGGAAGAAGTCGGGCCGCATGAATGGCTGTTGAATGCGAACCCCTTCATTGACGCCGAGCTTGCACTCTACGCCATTTCCGCCGACAGCCACTTGGCAGATTATATGGGAACGACGACCGGGGCCGCGATGATTCAGCTTGAGCGCACGACCTGGAAAGACGGACAGCCGGTTTCGTTTGCCCGCCTGACCCACCATCCGGGCTATTGCATCCGTACTCGTTACTGACCGCTAGCCAATCGGCCCGGGCAGGCGTTCTTCGCTCAGCAGTACATTTGCTTCGACATCCCCGGCCCCCGGCAGGGTCATGATACGACGCCGCAGAACACGCTCGAAATCTGCCAGATCGCGTGCCACCACCCGCAGTCGGTAGTCATACAGGCCCAGTACGTGTTCCACGGTTTGGACTTCGGGAATGGCGCTAACGGCGCGTTCGAAATCCTCGAGGCTGACCTGGCCTTTGCGCGCCAGCTTGACGCCCAGAAATACTGTGACACCGAACCCCAGTGCCTCGGCGTTCAAGCGCAGCCTGCGCCCCTTGATGATGCCCGCCTGCTCCAGCCGCCGGATCCGGCGCCAGGTGGCAGGCTGCGACAGACCGAAACGCCGCCCCAGCGCACCTGCACTCTGCGTCGCGTCCTGAGCCAAAGCGCGCAGCAGTTTGCGGTCCAGTTCATCCAGTTCGATCATACCGGCAGCACCTCGTCCCGCTTGACCCGCGCGATGTGCATCAGGGCCTCGATATCGGCGATATGCGGCAGGGTCAGGATACGATCGCGATAGACCTGCTGATAATGCGCCATGTCCCGCGCGATGACGGACAGGCGGACATCCACCCGCCCCAGAAAGGTCTGGATCTCGATCACCTCGGGCACTTTGCGGGCGGCTTCGGTGAATTCGTCGAATGCGCGCGGCTGGGTTTTGTCCAGCGTCACCCGCAGCGACACCTCGACCGCATAGCCCATGGCGGACCAGTCGATCACGGCCTCCTGCCCCTGAATGATCCCGGCGGCCTGCATCTTCTCGATCCGCCGCCAGCACACGCCATTGCTGATCCGGCACCGCTCGGCCAGCTCGGCGGTGCTCAGGCTTGGGTCAGCCTGAAAATGGCGCAGGATACGGCGGTCGATGTCGTCAAGCATGACTTTTTCAAGTTTTCCGGTTTCTAAGAATTATTCTTCGCTTCTGTCGTCAATA
>NZ_JBXWSK010000120.1:0-6645 GCF_059613385.1 Ruegeria sp. BHSA162 | reverse complement strand
GTGAGACGAAGGGGCTTTAAGCCGACCCATGCTGTCGCTATATCGAAGCCCGGCGCCCACGACGGCGCTCAGGCAATAATCGAGTGGGGGTTCCATGGCCGAGACACGACACACCAAGGTTCTGATCATCGGATCGGGGCCTGCCGGATACACTGCGGGCGTCTATGCCAGCCGCGCGATGTTGAACCCGATTCTGGTGCAGGGCATCGAACCGGGCGGCCAGCTGACCACCACCACCGAGGTCGAAAACTGGCCTGGCGACACCGAAGTTCAAGGCCCCGACCTGATGGTGCGCATGCAGGATCACGCCAAGGCCATGGGTTGCGAGGTGATCGGCGACATCATCAACGACCTGGACCTGTCCAAGCGTCCTTTCACCGCCAAGGGCGACAGCGGCACCGTCTACACTGCGGACGCGGTCATCCTGGCGACAGGCGCACGCGCCAAATGGCTGGGGCTGCCGTCGGAAGAGAAATTCAAGGGCTTCGGCGTGTCGGCCTGCGCCACCTGTGACGGGTTTTTCTATCGCGGACAGGAGATCGTGGTGATCGGCGGCGGCAACACCGCCGTGGAAGAAGCGCTGTTCCTGACCAATTTCGCCAGCAAGGTCACGCTGATCCACCGGCGGGACGAGCTGCGGGCCGAGAAGATCCTTCAGGACCGCCTGTTCAAGAACGACAAGATCGAGCCGCTGTGGTTCCACCAGCTGGCGGAAGTGATCGGCACCGATAACCCGCTGGGCGTCGAGGGCGTGCGGGTGAAGAACGTCAAGACGGGCGAAATCACCGAGATCCCCTGCAAGGGCGTGTTCGTCGCCATCGGCCACGCCCCGGCCAACGAACTGGTCAAGGACGTGCTGGAAACCCATATGGGCGGCTATGTCAAAACCAAGCCGGGCACCACGCAGACCTCGATCCCCGGCGTGTTCGCGGCGGGCGACTTGACCGACCATGTGTACCGGCAGGCCGTGACCTCGGCCGGAATGGGCTGCATGGCGGCGTTGGATGCCGAACGGTTCCTTGCCGAACAGGAATGACCGCGACGCGCAGCGCCTTCGGCGCTGCGTCCCGCCCTCCTCTGGCACCTTGACCCGCACTGCGCGGCAACGCAGACTTGCCCCGAGCGCGGCAGATTTCAGGTGATCTTTTGAACACCCCCCTTTGGCAGGGCAGTTGGGCGACCCGTCTCAGGATCATCAGTGGTCTTGTGCTGTTTGCCTTTGCTTTCTTCCACTTCATCAATATCGGGCTGGGGCTGTTTCACACCGACTACCTGCATGACATGCAGGACTCTCGGAAAACGGTCACGCGCCATTCGATTGGCAGCGCTGTCCTGTATCTTGCCCTGATCGTACATGCAGGTCTGGCATTGGTGTCGATCGCCCAGCGCCGAACCCTGCGAATGCCTTTTCATACGGGCCTGCAGATCGTTCTTGGCCTTCTCATTCCGCTGCAACTGATCTCGCACATCGTCCAAACACGCTATGCGCATCAGGTTTTCGACGTGAACGACGAGATGGGGTACATCATCATTCTGATGTGGCCAAACTCGGCCATCTGGATGCAAAGCCTGCTGATGCTGATCGTCTGGATACACGGGTGCATCGGACTGCATATCTGGCTGCGACTGACCTCGTGGTGGCGCCAAACCGTACCCTATCTGATCGGAGTTGCCGTCTTCATCCCAAGCTTTGCCCTGGCCGGTTTGCTGACCGAAGGGCGGCGCATCTGGATGGATTTTGCGGATCCGGATCTACGCGAACAGTATATCGAGCATTACAACTGGCCCGGCCCCGAAGAGTTCCAGGTTTTGTTCAGCGTCAAGGACAACGCCTTGATGGCCTTCTGGATCGCGCTTGCTGCAGCTCTTGCGTTCCATTTCGGAGGCAAGCTTTGGCGCAGACGACACTCGGTGCGCGTCAGATATGTCGATGGGCCAGAAGTGACCTCAGAGAAAGGCATGACGCTGCTTGAGATGTCACAAGCCAACGGTATTCCGCATACTGCACTGTGCGGCGGCCGGGGGCGCTGCACCACTTGCCGCGTCATCGTCGAGGATGGCGCCGAGTCACTGCCACCGCCCAGCGAGGTCGAAGCCCGCAGCCTGAAAGCCGTGGGGGCCACACAGCGCACGCGCCTTGCCTGCCAGGTCCGCCCCTCTAGCCCCTTGACGGTTTTCCGTGTTTTCCGGCCGGATGGTGGACGCCAGCGGGCGCATGCCAGCCAGGGGCAAGAGCGAAAACTGGCCGTGCTTTTTCTGGACATGCGCGGGTTTACCGCGCGCACAACGGGGCAACTGCCCTATGACATCGTGTTCCTGCTGAACCGGTTCTTTGACGCCATTGTTCCAGCCATTACCGCAGACGGCGGGGTCGTCGACAAATACATGGGCGATGGCCTTTTGGCCGTGTTCGAAACACCCGACACGTCCAGCTCGGCCCGTTCTGCCCTGAAAGCTGCGATCGAAATCAGTCATGCGCTTGCGCAGTTCAACCAGCAGCTGTCCCAGGAAAACAGCCCCGAGATCCGCATCGGCATGGGCCTGCACCTGGGCGACCTTGTGTTGGGAGAGATCGGCGCTGCCGGCCACGCCGCGCGGACCATCATCGGTGACGCCGTGAACGTCGCCAGTCGGCTGGAAGGAGAAACCAAGGCGCTCGGGGCCGAGCTTTTGGTCTCGGAAGCCGTGCTGCGCGCGGCCGGGTTTGAGATCGATGGCCTTGACCTGCGTCTGTTCCAGCTGCGGGGCGTAACCGAGCCCGTCCCTGCCCTGCCCGTCGAGCGCGCTCTGGATCTGGACCAACTTCTGACCTCACCAGAACAGATCGCCGCCGGTTGACGATATTGTCCCCATCCGGTGGGATTTTCGTCGCTTTTTCGGTTCGGGCCCGGAAAAACCTTCCATTCCGGGGAAAAACCGCGCATATCCTCCTTTGTTTCATGAATGTATATGGACTTCGACTGACGACCGGGGCACATGGCCCGGAAATGCACCTGAATCACTGACTGACCACACTGCCTCAAGAGTATTGCGATGACGATGTTGAGTAACCTGGCTCCGATCCCAGAACTGTATGTTTCCTATGAATCCGCCCAAAAGCTGAAAGTCGAAGCCGCCGACCTGACCAGCTGGGACCTGACCCCGCGCCAGATCTGTGATCTGGAATTGCTGATGAATGGCGGGTTCAACCCGCTCAAAGGCTTTTTGGGTCAGGAAGACTATGACAGCGTCGTCGAAAACATGCGCTTGGCCGACGGAAGCCTTTGGCCGATGCCGATCACACTGGATGTGAACGAAGATTTCGCCGATCAGATCGAACTGGGTCAGGACATTGCGCTGCGCGACCAGGAAGGCGTGATCCTGGCGACCATGACCGTTACCGACCGCTGGACCCCGGACAAATCGCGTGAGGCCGAGAAGGTGTTCGGTGCCGATGATGATGCGCATCCGGCCGTGAACTACCTGCACAACGTGGCAGGCAAGGTTTATCTGGGTGGCCCCGTGACCGGCATCCAGCCGCCGGTGCATTATGATTTCAAGGCGCGCCGCGACACCCCGAACGAGTTGCGCGCTTATTTCCGCAAGGTGGGTTGGCGCCGCATCGTGGCTTTTCAGACCCGCAACCCGCTGCACCGCGCACACCAGGAACTGACCTTCCGCGCCGCGCGTGAGGCGCAGGCCAACCTGCTGATCCACCCGGTTGTGGGCATGACCAAGCCCGGTGATGTTGATCACTTTACCCGCGTTCGCTGCTATGAGGCGGTGCTGGACAAATACCCGGCCTCGACCACCACCATGAGCCTGCTGAACCTGGCGATGCGCATGGCCGGCCCGCGCGAAGCGGTCTGGCACGGCCTGATCCGCAAAAACCACGGCTGCACCCACTTCATCGTCGGCCGCGACCATGCCGGCCCCGGCAAGAACAGCCAGGGTGAGGATTTCTACGGCCCCTATGACGCCCAGGACCTGTTCCGCAAATTCCAGGACGAGATCGGCATCGAGATGGTCGATTTCAAACACATGGTCTATGTGCAGGAACGCGCCCAGTACGAACCCGCGGACGAGATCGAGGACCGCGACAACGTCACGATCCTGAACATCTCGGGCACCGAACTGCGCCGCCGTCTGCGCGAGGGGCTTGAGATCCCCGAGTGGTTCTCGTTCCCCGAGGTGGTCGAGCAACTGCGCCGCCGCTATCCGCCGCGCAGCCAGCAGGGCTTTACCGTCTTCTTCACCGGATTCTCGGGCTCGGGCAAATCGACCATAGCCAACGCACTGATGGTCAAGCTGATGGAGATGGGCGGCCGTCCCGTCACGTTGCTGGACGGTGACATTGTCCGCAAGAACCTCAGCTCGGAACTGGGCTTCTCGAAGGAACACAGGGACCTGAACATCCGCCGCATCGGATATGTGGCCTCCGAGATCACCAAGAACGGCGGCATCGCCATCTGTGCCCCGATCGCGCCCTACGCCACCACCCGCCGCGCCGTGCGCGAGGAGATCGAGCAGTTCGGCGCGTTCTGCGAAGTTCACGTGGCCACCAGCATCGAGGAATGCGAGCGCCGCGACCGCAAGGGCCTGTACAAGCTGGCGCGTGAAGGCAAGATCAAAGAGTTCACTGGTATTTCGGACCCTTACGACGTGCCGGAAAACCCGGAACTGCGCGTCGAGACCGAGAATGTGGACGTGGACAACTGTGCCCATCAGGTTCTGCTGAAGCTGGAAAGCATGGGATTGATTGCCGGATCCTGAGCCACAGCTAGTTGCTGTCAACACTGACCCCCGGAGGCATCTCCGGGGGTCATTCATTTCCAGAACACTGCTTTGAACACCCCCCTTCCATCCGCGAAGATTGGCGGTCGTTCGACGTTTCATCCAAAAAATGCTACTATTTCGCATATTTTGCGCAGACATAATTTGTCTGCAATCTTTGGGAGGGTGAACATATGGCAACTCAGAAAAATACCGACGATGGCGGAGCCATGTTTGCGGGAGACAACCGCGCAGCGGTAATTGCCGACTACAAGATCGCCCAGTTTTCCCGGTTGCAACTTCCGGAGTTGATGGCTTCGCCGGCTATGGCAGGGGGCCTGACACCATTTATCCCCATAGACTGGCTGCTGGACCTTCTGAAATCGATCCGCACCTACGCGGATTGGGTGAAGGAATGCGACAAGATCAAAGCCAAGATTCAAAAGGCGCTGGAAACACTGCAGCCGCCGCCCCAGGATCACCCTTTGGGGCTTGTAGTACCACCGGTTCCGCCGACGCCCGGCACGACCCGTCTTCGTCAGATCCTTGAGGTCATCGATGCGGCCAAGACCGCTGCCGGCAACATGGAGCCAGACTCGGCGCGCGACAGTCTCAAAGAGGCCAAGGACATGATGCACCACGACTCGGTCAAAGCCGAGTTCCGCCGGCTGAATGACGTGGATGGCTGGTACGACATTCTTGAGGAATTGCAGGACGCGATCGATTACCTTGAACGTGTCTCGCGGCACTGACCCACGCCGGCACAGCCAAAGTGCGCGTTCGGCACAGTCAGCCTGCTGAAAGCTGATCCCGCAGGGCCTCGGCGGCCCTTAGTTCGAACTCTCCATAGATGGCGGCCTGCGGCTGCATCGCCCGCAGATGCGGCAGGCGTTTTTCATAGTCTTCCACCGACAGCTTTTGCACGGCCTGCTGGATGTCCGCCTCGGTTTCGCACAGGATCATCCCCTTGGTATCGAGGAAGTCTCCGATATTGGGGCACCCCCAATAGATCGGGACTGTCGAACACAGAACGGCGTCGATCAGCTTCTCCGAGAAGTAGTTCCTCTCGCGCACGTTTTCGATGACGACCGAATAACGATAAGGTGCCAACCCGTCTGACTTGTTCTCGAACGGCTGATAGCCGCGGCCCATGATGTCGATGTCAGCGCCTGTGTCGCGGGCCCAATCGATCAGCCTGTGCCTCAGCTGGTGCCCCTCCAGATCGCGCTTCGCCGACGCGATCAGCGAACATGACCGCGTCTTTACGACGCTCCGATCCTGCCACTCGGGAACTTGGGTCACGCCGTAGGGCAGGAAAACCGCGTTGGGCAGGCTGTTCAGCAATACGTCGTGAAAGGTGAACACCCGAAAAAATCGCCGCCAGGTCCAGCGCAACATCCGATCGTGCTTGCCATGTATGGCCGATGGCTCGCCCATCATCAGCGATATCCGAGCCCGCGTGCCGCGTCGCAGGCGCAGATGCACGGTCGAATTGGGATACATGATCAGGTGGTCGGAGGGCGCGAGGTCACCAACGGTCTTTCCTGACAGGCGCTCGGGGCAACCCAGCGGCCAATTCAGATCTGCTAGCGGAACCGAGGCCAGTTTCGGCCCCAAGCGGTGCCCATAGGGCAGGATCGCGATGGCGGGTTCTGTCATGGCAGCACATCCGGCAGATCAGCCTGTCCGCGCATCAGGACGAACCCGCGCCCGGCAACCTTGATGCCCGTCATCGCATCCGCTGGCCCGACCCGCGTTACGGTCGCCTGGCCGGGACGGCCCATGTCGTGGCCCTGTTCGGCGATAAAGCTGTCTTTCGGCATCAGCCCGTATTTCCACAGGTAAGCCGCCATTGCGCCGGTGGCGGAGCCGGTGAACGGATCTTCGGGCGGG